>NZ_JBVVQU010000023.1:0-103534 GCF_055811555.1 Mesorhizobium sp. WSM4813 | reverse complement strand
GGTCAATAACGTCACATGGCTCATGCTGTGCTGCTAACTACGCTCGTAAGGACGACCTTAAGAGCGCAGCCTCGCTACCCTGCCACGCTCGCGCAAGGCGGCCTTCGCCGGAGGCGTACTCATAGCTTAGCCTGAGGCCAAAAGGTCGCCAGCCGGCGCGGGCGGGGGTGGTGTGCCCGGTGCGCCCTATGCGCGCCGCCTGAGTCGCGTCTAGCAAACCGGCGGTTGGATCGCGTTAGCTAGAGGAGCGTAGCAACCTTCCCTCCTTAGCCGCAGCTTCGAAGGCCTTTCTTACGTCGTCGGCTGTGCCCTCGCCATCATGGACGGCCTTGCAGGCCTCGACCGCCTTCCTCCACTCTGGCCCCCGCTTGCTCCACTTCATGAGTTTCGCGGCGGCACCTTCGACGCTGTTGCAGCCGTAGGTGAGCCCAGGTCGGTCGGTCTCGATGGTGACCGAACCAATGAAGAGCCATGACACCTCCTACTCGGGCGCGAGATACATCTCCGCCTCCTTAGCGGCAGCCACGAAAGCCTTCCGGATTACATGCGGGTCAATTGGATCGCCCTCCAGCGCTGACAGGCAAAGCGTCCACGCCTTGTGCCAGCGAGGTCCTCTCCGGGTCCAACTCTTGAGCTGCTCAAGGGCTGCCCTCGCATTGTTACAGCCATGCCTGCCGCCGTCCGTTTCAGTCTTCACGAACACCGGACGGACGAACCAAAGCGTTGTCATTGAGGGACAACTAGAGTGGGTCGGAATGTTTGGTAGAAATTTCTGAGCGGGCCGACCGGAGAGGGGCTGGCGCGGGCACAGTTTTCCCGGAGACCTAACCGAAGTGGCGCAATACCCCTTCCTCCTGGGCAGCAGCCAGGAATGCCTTACGGGCCTCCTCAGCTTCCATCTTGTCGGCAATCACGGCAATGCAAACGCGCAGCGCGAGGTTCCTCTTGGGGCCACGCTTAGTGCAGTTCAGGAGTTCCTCAACTGCTGCCTCAGCAGTGTCGACGCTGCGCGTCTGATCGGGAGGCTCAGTTCTCACGCTGACCGAGGGGCTGAAAAAATGCGGCACGTTGCTGGGAACTAGGGCAGCCGCGGTCTCCTCAGCCCATTCTTGCTCTCGCCGCTCAAGCTCCTCCTGAAGCTCCACCGCTAAAGCAGCAAGCTTCGGCGGCAAAGGTCGGTCGTTCTCCAGACCTAGCTGCTTACGCAACTTCCGACGATTATCTTCCGAACTGATCAATTCTCGGAAGGAACGATTATCCCTATCTCGGGTAGCCATAACGGTTTGCCTTAGCTTTTTACGCAACTCATTGGTTGCTGAAGGGTTCCCCGAAGCGGCCGGATGAGTTGCCACAGCATTATTCGTTAAGGTCGAAGGCTACTGCGCGTCCAAACGCCGGAGCGGTCGCTACAACAAGGTCGAGCAGGGCCGTGTCACTGATTGCGAGATGAGGGCCATCTTTGCGAACCGCAGCTATAACTGCCTTGACGGAGACTGCGCCACCGTGCGGGACCTTCTGGATGGCCTCGTGCACAAGCTCCATGGCCATACGCTGGCAGTCCGTCCCAATGTCCACCTGAGGCCTCCCCTGGACATAACCCAAGCACCCATTTGTTGGCACGCCGCTTGTAAAAATCAACAACCAATTTCGTACATGGGGCCGCGAACAACTGGTAGAGGGGCGAGGACAACTGACGGGCGAAATTGACAGCTACTACTCACCCGCATCGGAAGCCACGGACAGGCCTAAGGCGATAGCTGCCTCTATAATAGCCTCCACTAACTCGTCGTTGGATGCAACCAGATCAGGCGCAGCGTGCCGGATATGGTTCAATGTCGCTTTGACCGAAACGGTGTCCCCCACGGTCCGCGCGGTTGAGAATTGCGGCGATTGCGTGCTCTTCAATAGGACCAACCCTATGCACGTTCATCCGAATCTCCGAACAGATCTCGCGGCATTTCTGCACAAGAGATGCCGGAAGGAGCGAACTTCCCCTCCAACCAACTGTTCCATCCGGAAACAAAAAAACCCGCCGCACAGGAGAGCGACGGGTCGATCAAGCGATCACCGAGCGCGGGGTTGGACGGGGGTGGGTGCGCCCGGTGCGCGGATCGTGAAAAATCATATGCGGCCGGCTGCGTCGCGTCTACCAACCGGCAGTTGGCACTTTTCGGCACGGTGGGCTTATGGTGGCGTTTTGCCCCTAAGGAGAGTAGGGTTTCCCGGTCGCCCATACCTTCCGGCAATTGAGCGCTTGAGAGCGAGCAACGTGCTTTCGCCCAACGAGGGAGAAGCACCATGCAACATCTATATTCCAGCCTCGTCACGCACTATGAGAAGGCGCTGTCCTTTCAAGACAGAGTTGTCGAGCATGAGCGCCGGGACTTATCCTCCCGGAAAGCGAAGCCCTGCTAGAGATTCTGGCCGAGAATTTGGCCGGAGCCCGCCGCTCCCTCGATCGGGTGACGCACAGTCATCACTAGCTCACCGCCCCAGCGGCAGTTTGGAAACCGAGACAAGCTCGTCTTCATCCGTGATACCAGCCAAATAGTTGGCAAGGACTCGGGATGCAAGCGCCTCACGTCGCTGTTCGGATTGCCCCTCGATCTTGAGCCGGTCGAAAACGCGGCCAAGCAGGGCGACATCGGACGGATTGAAGACGCCAGCTTCTTTAGCTTTCCGATAAATCGGCATGTGACCCTCCGGATGGACTTGCGGAGCTAATCCGACTTCGCAACTTGCGCAAAGCAAAAAAGCCCGCCGCACCTTTCGGCACGGCGGGCAATCAGTCGTTCACCAGGCACAGGGTGGGCGGGGGTGGGTGTGCCCGGCTCGTAGGGAATCCTACGCGCGCCGGCTGCGTCGCGTCTACCAACTGGCGGTTGGAAGGGTCAAACTCGGTTAGCTTGCTTTACCCGGCCTACCGCCCCAGCGCTTGTTTCGAAGCCGACAGAAGTTCTTCCTCGTCCACCACTCCCGCCATGTAATTGGCAATAATTCGGGACGCGAGCGACTCGCGCTGTTGTTCCGATTGGCCGTCAATCTTCAAACGATTGAACACGCGGCCAAGTAGCGCCAGCTCGGACGGGTTGAAAACACCCGAATCCTCTGCTCTTCCACGAAGCGGCATGACAAACCCCCTTCGCCCAGAGATTTTGTTCGTGCAGCATTATTATACACCAAAAAACCGCACCCCGTTGCAGAATCGCAGACCCGAGATGCGCCCTCGCGGAAGATCTGCGAGCGGGCGAGCACGACCTCACATCAGATCTTCAGCAACCCCGTCGAATTTCTTGAGGCCTTCGCTTGGAGGCTTCTGCTTACGAAGTCCCTGTTCAGTTGCAGCCGCCTCGAAAGCGGCGAACGCAGCTTGGTGACTGCAATGTCCGGCCAGGCATTCCTCAACCATTCGGATTGCCTCAAGTCGGGACGGCTTGTCCATGAATGGCCATGGTTGCTGAAGCGCGGTCTCAGCATCAGGTATCGACGCAACCAGCATCGATTTGTGATTCAGGTAAATCGTAATCGGTATAAACGCCGGCATCTTTGTCGCTTCTCCAGAATTGAAGTGGCTAAACGCGAAGACATGGCGGTGGTTGCATGACCGTGCATCATCGTGAATTCAGAGCGCGCTGACCGACGCGATCGAGGCTGAACACGCATTGCCCGTGCCAACGCGCAGGGGCTGCACGTCCGACGAGCCTTGATCGTTTCGTTCCATGAACGAAGAAGCCCGCGCCCACGGAGGTTAAGGACGCGGGCTGATCGGAGGGGACAATCCGATCTCGCAGCATTCCTATGTGCACAAGGAAATATTGCTGCAGGAGGCGAACGTCTTGCGCGTGCCAGTGTTCCATACCGAAACAAAAAGCCCGCCGCACCTAAAGCGCGACGGGGCGATCAAGCGGTTACCGAGCGCGAGGTGGGTCGGGATTGCCCGGTTCGCGAATCGTGAAAAAAGGATAGGCTGCCGCTGCGTCGCGTCTCCAGCAGGCAGTTAACGACCCCGCCTAGTTGTCGAGGTGACGGCGGCTCGGTTAAAACTCTCAACGAGCGAGGTGGGTCGGTCGGTCTCAATGTTGACCGGAGGGTGAAACCAGTGAGGGGAACCTAGAGCAGTTATGGGGTTTCGTCGCGACTGGCCTTACCGATCGCCTCAAGCAATGAAGCGAGGGTTGGCGGCAGTTCTGCTTCGACGTTCAGCCCAAACAGCTTATTACGTGACGACGAATGTCTCGGTACCGATCAACTCCCGAACGGCCTCGGGAAGGCACTTGTGCACGGCCCTGTCACGCTTTGCCATCACGATCACCTAAATGAGACACTATGGGAGGAACTTAGGGCCGCCGGTGGTTGTCGTCAGCCAACACTTGCTCTCGCCGCTCAAGCTCCTCCTGAAGCTTCACAGCTAATGCGACAAGCCTCGGTGGCAGAGTTTGATCGGCTTCCAGACTTAATCGTTTGCGTAGCTTCCGGCGATTGTCTTCCGAACCGATCAACTCTCGAAAGCCACGGTCCCTATCTCGGGTTGCCATAATGGTCCGCCTAGTTTCAGACGCAACTCTTTGGTGGCTAAACGGTTCCATGAGGAGGTCAAAACGTTGCTAGAAACTTCGAGCTACGAAAGAGTGTCACAGCATTATTCGTGGAGGTCGAAGGTTAACCGCGTGTCCGTGTGCGGGAGCGGCACATTTCGGGGAAAGATCAACAAGTGATTTCGTGGAATGAGGGGCCACCAACATCTGGTAGAAGGCGAGGATAACTGGCTCGCTCGTCGTTGGATGCTGCCAAATCAGGCGCAGCCTGCCGAATTTGGTTCAATGCCGCTCTGATCGAGACAGTGTCCCCGTGGTACGCCGTGTCGGGACCGCGGTAATCGCCTGATCTACAACTGGATCAGGCACGCGCGAAGCCCCCCGCGACCCCTTGGGTTCCCGCAGCCCGCCTGGATCCCAATGAGGCCGAAACCCATGTCTCCGGAATGAACTGTCACCCATTTCTCGGGAAGGGCACTGAAAATACTGGCGATCCCGACAGGATTCGAACCTGTGACCATCGGCTTAGAAGGCCGGTGCTCTATCCAGCTGAGCTACGGGACCGCTGGGCCGACGCCAAGGGCCGGCTGAATTACGCGCTGGGCGCGCTCGGCATTTGCCGGTCAATGCGTCCAGGGCGTCCTGCGGTCATAGCGGAAATTCTCCGCATAGGAAATCTGGCGGCGCTTGGATTCCTTCGGCTCCTCGACACGGAAGGCCAGCCCCTCTTTCTCCGCATAGGCCACCGCCTCTTCCCTTGTGTCGAAGGTGAGCCTGATCTGGCTCCGCATGTCACCCGATGTGGTGTAGCCCATCAGCGGATCGATTTTCTTGCGCATCTCGGGATCGAATTCCAGCACCCAGTGGCCGGTCTTGGCTTTGCCGGACTGCATCGCGGTTTTGGCTGGGCTGAAAATGCGCGCGGACATGGACACCTCATTACTACGTGCAAGCGGCGGCACCCGCCGCTGTATTCCCGTCATTACTGCGCAATGACGCCTGCGGCAAGGCCCGATGCCTGCCGGCGGGCCACCGACGATGATCGTGCGAGGTCATGGGTGGGCTCGCGGTCGGCGTCGCTTTCACGTATGCGACGGCAGCCTTGGTGAAGGTCTGAGTGGACAGCAACCTGGGTTCCTGGGGCGGGCGCTGCCGTTGCGCGGGCTGGCATTTTCCGCTCCGCTCTCGGCCCGGACCTGCCGTTTGTTCCGTTTTCGTCTTTTAAGGGGTTGCGCAGCCAAGCCCGGAACCCTATACGCCGCCAAGGACTCGGAGTGTAGCGCAGCCTGGTAGCGCATCTGGTTTGGGACCAGAGGGTCGGGAGTTCGAATCTCTCCACTCCGACCATCCATTCAGCGGAAATCATCGGCCATGCTGCCGGCGCACCTGCGCCGGACTGCCTCTGCGGCCGACGAAGCACTGAAAAACCCGACGGGCAGCCCAGATTTCCGAGCGTGCCCGCCTGAAGCTCCGAACCGTCAGCTTTGGATGAACGCCAGGAGATCCGGATTGATGATCTCCGGGTGAGTGGTGCACATGCCATGCGGCAGGCCTTTGTAGACCTTGAGCGTGCCGTGTTTCACCAGCTTGGCTGCAAGCAGAGCGGAGTCGGCAATCGGCACGATCTGGTCGTCATCGCCGTGCATGATGAGGACAGGCACGTTGAGCTTCTTCAGGTCCTCCGTAAAGTCGGTCTCCGAAAAAGCCTCGATGCAGTCGTAATGGGCCTTGGCCCCGCCCATCATGCCCTGGCGCCACCAATTGTCGACAGCCCCTTGCGAGACCTTGGCGCCCTCGCGATTGAAGCCGTAGAACGGGCCAGCCGGCACATCCCTGTAGAACTGCGCGCGGTTGGCGACCAAAGCGGCACGATAGCCGTCGAAGACCTCGATCGGCAGGCCGCCGGGGTTGCTGTCGGTCTTGACCATGATCGGCGGCACCGCGCCGATCAGCACCGCCTTGCCGACGCGTCCCTCGCCACCGTAGCGGGCAACGTAACGCGCCACCTCGCCGCCGCCGGTCGAATGGCCGATATGGACGGCGTTCTTGAGATCAAGGTGAGCGACCAGAGCCGCGACATCGGCGGCATAGGTGTCCATCTCGTTACCGGTCGCCGTCTGTGTCGAGCGACCGTGCCCGCGCCGGTCATGCGCGATCACGCGATAGCCCTTGTCGAGGAAGAACAGCATCTGGTTGTCCCAGTCATCGGCGCTGAGCGGCCAGCCGTGATGGAAAACGATTGGCTGGCCTGTGCCCCAATCCTTGTAGAAAATCTCGGTGCCGTCCTTGGTGGTGAATGTGCTCATCATCTTACTCCCTGATGCAGGTGACTGAATTGGTGGGGGAAGGTTCATTCCTTCTGTGGACAAGCCTATCGCGACGGAGTCATGGTGCGGATTGGCAAAGCAGACATTGAACAAGGCAAAACTGACAGATGATTGCGGCGCGTGATCCGGTCGAAATCGGGCTTGTGGTGTATCCGGGTGTTCAGGAAGCGGCAGTGTTGGGCCTCACCGATCTGTTCCAGCTGGCCAACCGGCTGGCTTCCGAACGGTCGCCGGACGCGCTGAGGCTTCGCGTCAGCCATTGGCAGTGGCAAGAGGCGAGCCAAACGGTCATCCGCAGCTTCGACAACGAGCCTGGCCCCGGCCATGGACCTGCCATGGTCATCTTGCCTCCGACCCTGGGTGATCCGATCCCGCGCGAGGCGGCCGCGCCCTATGCCGACTGGCTCAGGGCCCGCCATGCGGCAGGCGCGACGCTCGGCTCGGTCTGCGCCGGCGCCTTCGTGCTTGCCGAGACCGGCCTGCTGTCGGGCCGTGCGGCGACCACGCACTGGGCCTATCGCGACGCGCTGGCGGTGCGCTTTCCCGACATCCTACTCGATGCCGACAAGCTGGTCATCGACGATGGCGACATCATCACAGCCGGCGGCTACATGGCCTGGACCGATCTCGGCCTGAAGCTCGTCGACCGGGTGCTCGGGCCGACCGTCATGATAGGGACCGCCCGTTTCATGCTGGTGGACCCGCCGGGGCGCGAGCAACGCTTCTACAGCCCCTTTGCTCCCAGGCTGAACCATGGCGACGAGGCCATCCTCAAGGTGCAGCACTGGCTCCAGGCGAGAGGCGCGCGCGATGTGACGCTTGCCACCATGGCGGAGCATGCGGCCTTGGAGGAGCGGACTTTTTTGCGCCGCTTTCGCAACGCCACCGGCCTCAAGCCGACCGAGTATTGCCAACACCTGCGCGTCGGCAAGGCGCGTGAGATGCTGGAAGCGACAACCCGATCCATCGACCAGATCGCCTGGGATGTCGGCTATGACGATCCCGGCTCCTTCCGCAAAGTGTTCGCCAGGATCACCGGCCTGGCGCCGGGCGATTACCGCAGGCGCTTCAGGCCATCGTCGCCGTAGAGGAAATCAACGGTCCATTACAACGGCCAAAGGCGGAGCGGGATTGCGACTATCCGTGGGCGCGGTTGCCAGTACACGCGACTACCGACCGTCATCGAAGGCAAGCTCGCCGGGAAGAGAACCCCAACCGCCTCATCTCCCGGCGAGCCTACAACCTGATTTGATACGCAATCAGGACCGGGGTTAGCCGGCAAGGTTGACGTTGCAAGACCGATGCCAGCACTGGCTCCCAAAACGGGACACCGGCCGGGGTCAATGAATCGCGAAGATCTATTCGCCGTCTATGTCCTCGACCGCCTCCAAGGCGCGGCCGCCATGGAGCATGCGCAAGATGACAACAGTGTTGCCATCCACGCGAAAGGCTATCGTCGCACGCCGCCGAAAACCAACCGTACGCAGAGCCGGGTTATGTCATCCCGGCGAGTACCGCGCTCAGGGAATGTGGCCAACCCCTCACAGTAGACAATCAGTCGGTCGACCCAGGCCCGTGCAGTTCTTTCTCCAGCCTCCGGCACAAGATAGGCCAGCAGCTCGGCCACATCCTTCTCGGCCGCCGCGCTGAACACTACCTGGTGCGTCATGAGCGCGAGGCTTTAGCCACGATAGCATCGACATGGGCGTGCAGGAGTTTCTTCGCCTCTTCCAGGTTCATCAGTTGCGATGGGTCTGCGTCAACAGCCTTCATCGTCGGTACGACTTCCTCGCGCAACCACCGCTCTACAGCCGCGTCACGCTGGGCGAGCGTGCGAAGGCCATCGCGGATGACTTCGCTTTCGCTGACGTAATCGCCCGATGAATAGGAAACATGGTTGCTCGGAGCGGGTCGCCTACCCTGCCGCGTCACTTTGATCACGCTCGGCGATCTTTAAATCTCGAACTCGCCCTGCCCCTCATCCATGGCGCTGACGGTTTCGGCGGCCAGCGCCCTCGTGATCGGCGTCTTGCGCTCCAGTGCCGTGCGATCCAGCCGCTCGACCACCCGCATCGCGGTTGCCAGCGAGCGCTCGATGCGGCGCACCAGATATTGCACGACATGCGGCTCGACCTCGACCTGGCGGTCGGCGAACAGTTTGGTGATGACGCCGGCCAGCAAGAGATCGTCGGGCTCATGGATCTCCACCGTCGCCACCACCTTCAGCCGCGAGGCGAGGTCCGGAAGCCTGACGCCCCAGGCGGCCGGAAAGCGCCGCGCGGTCAAGAGCAGGGTCGAGCCGGCCCCGCGCACCGCGTTGATCAGATGGAACAGCCCCTGTTCATCGACCGGACTGGCATCGACATCGTCGATCAGGGCCGGCCGCGCGCCGAGGCTCGCCATGCAGTCGCCGATCCGCCCGGCGTCGATCTTCACTGCGCCGGCGCGGGCGCGCCAGATCGACGCCAGGTGGGTTTTTCCAGAGCCCGCCGGACCGGCGAGCACGATCACCGGCGACGGCCAGTCCGGCCAGCGATCGACCAGCGACACCGCCTGGCTGTTGGTGCCGGAGACGACGAGCTCGTCGCGCGAATAGCCGGTGCCGTGGCCGAGATCGAGCGGCAACTGGCGCGGCGGGTCGATCTTGTCGTCCGGCATCTGGCTCAACTGCGCGGCCCACCGCTCCCGCGGCGACGCGCCGGTAGCGGCGGGACAGGTTCGGTGTTGTGGCCCTTGTAAAGCGGCGACTCGAGATAGCGGGCGATGGCAAAGCGCACCAGAACGGCAACAGCGGCCGAGGCCGGCACGGCGATCAGCAAGCCGACGAAGCCGAACAGCGCGCCGAAGGCAAACAGCGAAAACATCAGCCACACCGGATGCAGGCCGACGCTTTTTCCCACCAGCCTCGGCTGCAGGATGTTGCCCTCGATGAATTGGCCGACGAAGAACACGCCGGCCACCGCCGCGACCATGGTCCAGTCCGGCCAGAACTGGACGAAGGCGACGCCGACGGCCAGCACCAGCCCGGTCAGCGAGCCAACATAGGGGATGAAGGAGATCAGCCCGGCGAACAGGCCGATGAGGATGGCGAAATTCAGGCCGGTCAGAGTCAGCCCGATGGCGTACATGGCGCCCAGTACCAGGCACAGCGTGCCCTGCCCGCGCACAAAGCCGGCGGTGGAGGTGTTGATGTCGTTGGCGATTGCCCTGACGGTCTGGACATAGTCGCGCGGAACCCAGCTGTCGACAATCGCCACCATGCGGTCCCAGTCGAGCAGCATGTAGAAGGCGACGACGGGCGTGACGACGAACAGGCTGACCACCGACACCAGCGCCACGCCGGAGCTCCAGATCGAGGTGAACACCGTGGTCAGGAGACCAAAGCCGGAGGTCAGTAGCGAATTCAACCCTTCGCGCAGGCCATTGGCGTCAACGCCGAATTTCTCTTCCAGCCATCTCGGATCGAAACTGGTGATCAGGGTCTGCAGGCGGGTCAGGTATTCCGGCAGCTTGCTGGCGAAATCGGCCATCTGCGAAGCCAGTACCGGAATGAGGATGACGAAGGCCAGCACCAGAACGACGATGAAGGCAAACAGGATGACAATCGTCGCCATCAGCCTGGACAGGCCGAGCCGCTGCAGCCGGTCTGCGACCGGGTCGAGGAAGTAGGCGAGCACCATGCCGGCGACGAACGGCAGCAGGATGCCGCTGAAGACATAGAGGAAGATCGCGAGGATGATGGCGCTGATCAGCCAGAAGCGGATTTGGCGGCGAAACACGCCAGACGCGGCAGCATCGGCAGCCGCAGCCTCGGCTGCCGCGTCGATGTCCTGGTCAGGTGCCCGGTTTGGAGCCTTCGCCATAGCCGCTCATATGCCTCAGCCAAGCCACGAGATAGGCCGCGGCCGAAGCCACGGTCAAGACCCCGGACAGCAATATGAGCACCGGCCTGAGTGGGTCGAGATTAATGGCGAGGGCCAGTTCGCCCAGCACTACCGCCGCCAGCCCGATCTGGACGGCGGTGTTGGCCTTCGACACGAACAGCGGTTTCATCTCGACCGGGTGTGCCATGACGGTGGACAAAACGACGGCGCAGACGATCAGCGCATCGCGCGACACCATGGTGATGACCAGCCACAGCGGCAATTCACCAATGAAGCCCAGCACCACGAACACAGAAACCAGCAGCAATTTGTCGGCCATCGGATCGAGATAGGCGCCAAGCCGCGAAAACTGGTTGAAATGGCGGGCGATGAAGCCGTCGACACCGTCGGAAATGCCGGCGATGAGAAAGCCGGCGAAAGCCCAATCCCAGCGCGCCTGCAGCATGGCCAGCACCACGCCCGGCACCAGCACGAAACGCATGATCGTGATCATGTTGGGGATGGTCAAACGCATATCCCGTCGCTTCTGTTTTGATGATACATGATGGAGATGAGAGGCTACGGCAAGTGAGAGCGACGCAGAAGCTGCCAATCTCCGCTCTTGGGAAGAGATTGGCTGTCTTCAAGGCCTTCGCCAATCGCCAATGTTGGAGATTTGCCTGAAGCCTCTGTCCACTCTTTTGTGATGCCGAAAGTGCCTGAGCCAGCCGTTATCCTTGCGAGGCGCAGCCGTTCATGCGAAGAGCCCCGGAAAGCAGGAAAGAGTGATGAGCAAGCGCAAGAACGGGCTCACCTATGCCGAGGCGGGTGTCGACATCGATGCCGGCAATCTCATGGTCGAGAAGATCAAGCCGCTGGTGCGTGCGACGCGCCGGCCGGGCGCCGATGGCGAGATCGGCGGCTTTGGCGGCCTGTTCGACCTCAAGGCCGCCGGCTTCACCGACCCGGTGCTGGTCGCTGCCAATGACGGCGTCGGCACCAAGCTGAAGATCGCCATCGATGCGGGCAAGCACGATACGATCGGCATCGACCTCGTCGCCATGTGCGTCAACGATATCGTCGTGCAGGGCGCCGAGCCATTGTTCTTCCTCGACTATTTCGCCACCGGCAAGCTCGATCCAGACCAGGGTGCTTCGATCGTCGGCGGTATCGCCGAGGGCTGCCGGCAGGCCGGATGCGCGCTGATCGGCGGCGAGACGGCGGAAATGCCCGGCATGTATCACGGCAACGACTACGATCTTGCCGGCTTTGCCGTGGGCGCGGCCGAACGCGGCCAGTTGCTGCCGACCGACGACCTCGTCGAGGGTGATGTGCTGTTGGGGCTGGCCTCGTCGGGCGTGCATTCAAATGGCTTTTCGCTGGTCCGCCGCATTGTCGCCACCAGCGGCCTCGCGTGGACCGATCCAGCGCCCTTCAACGATGAAGCCACGCTGGCCGAGGCGCTGCTCGAGCCGACCCGGATCTACGTCAAGTCGATCCTCAAGGCGATCCGTAACACGCATGGCATCAAGGCGCTGGCCCATATCACCGGCGGCGGTTTCCCGGAAAACATCCCGCGCGTCCTGCCGAAGGATTTTTCGGCCGAGCTCGACCTCGACGCCATCGAGGTGCCGGCGGTATTCTCATGGCTGGCGAAGACCGGCGGCGTGGCGCCCGAAGAGATGATGCGCGCCTTCAATTGCGGCGTCGGCATGATCCTCGCCGTCGCCTCCGGCCAGGCCGCACAGGTCGCGGCCGTGCTGCAGGAGGCCGGCGAGAGCGTGACGCCGATCGGCCGCATCGTGCCGCGCCGCGACGCCGGCGTGATCTATCGGGGCTCGATCGGCCTATGAGCATGCGCAAACGCACCGTGGTGCTGATTTCGGGACGCGGCTCCAACATGACGGCGCTGATCGCCGCGGCCAGCAACCCGGACTATCCGGCCGAGATCGTCGGCGTCATTTCCGACCGGGCCAATGCCGCCGGTCTCGGTATCGCCGCGGCGCGCGGCATCGCCACCAAGGTGATTTCGCGAGCCGACTATACCAGCAAGGAAGCGCATGACGGGGCGATCGACGCGGCACTTGTCTCGTTCGGCGCCGAGATCGTGGCGCTGGCCGGTTACATGCGCATCCTCGGCGCGCGCTTCGTCGAGAAATGGCTGGGACGGATGATCAACATCCACCCTGCCCTGTTGCCGGCCTTCAAGGGGCTGGATACGCATGCGCGAGCTATCCGCGCGGGCATCCGCATCCATGGCTGCACGGTGCATTTCGTCACGGTGGACATGGATGACGGCCCGATCATCGCCCAGGCGGCCGTGCCGGTGATGGTCGGCGACAACGAGGACACGCTTGCCGCGCGGGTGCTGAAGGCCGAGCACCGGGTTTATCCGCTGGCGCTCGGGCTGGTCGCCGAAGGCAAGGCGCGGATGGAAGGCGGCCGTACCGTGCTTGCCCATTTCGCCGACGATGCCGACAACAGCACCGCCGTGGTCATGGCGCCCGATCCGCTGCGCGAGGAGACCGACCTCGAGCAGTTGGCGCGCATCACGCCCTAGAACCATTCTTGAAGACGGTAGCAATATTTGCTACCGTCTTGCCAAGGAGACAGTTTGATGGCGACAGTCGAAAAAGTCAGCGTGGCGCTTTCCCCGGAACTGCTGGACATGGTCAAGGGCGCGGTGGCCAGCGGGCAATACGGTTCGGCAAGCGAAGTGATCCGCGAGGCGCTCCGCGAATGGCGCCTTCGCCAGCCCTTGCGCGAGGCGGAAGCGGAACGGCTGCGGAAAGCCTGGACGGAAGGGCTGGAGAGCGGCCCGTTCGCGCCTTTCGACATCGAGGACATCAAGCGGAGAGCCCGCGGCCGGCTCGTCGACGCTGTCAAGAAATAGCTCATGGCCGGCATGCCGATCATCCGCAGCCCGGCGGCGGAAAATGATCTTATCGATATCTGGCTTGCTATCGCCGAGGAGAGCCCGCGAGCCGCCGATCATTTTCTGGACGTCGTCGCCGAGCGCATCCTTCAGCTTGCCGGCCTTCCCGAGTCGGGGCCGCGTAGACCAGATATCGCTCGCGGAGCGCGCGCGTTGACGATCGGCAACTATCTCGTGCTCTATCGCCTGACCGAACAGCAAATCGAGATCGTCCGTGTCGTTCATGGCGCGCGCGACGTCTCGACGCTATTTTGATCGCAGGCATTTCAATGGGTGCTTTTTGATAGCGCAATCCGGAGAACAGGCGATTTGGCCGGCGTTTTCGAATATGATGAGGCGGACAATCCAAGGAATGCCACGGCATACTTCTATCTGTATCGAATCGAGGACGGGCGAGTAGGTTCTGTCATCGATGCAATTCACATTCGATCGGGCGATTGGGCCATTACTGAAGCAGACATTTCGGTCAGGTGGGATAAGGATGAACGGAGCGTAGGTTTGTTCATCTTTGGTGCGCTTTGGGCGGCTTTTGATACCGCCATGGGCACAAAACATGGGGGCGGATATGGGAAAGACTTTCAGCCCGACATTCCTTGGTCCTAAATTGAACTCATGAAGCAACTCCTTCTTCTGCGCCACGCCAAGTCGAGCTGGGACGATCCTGACCTTATCGACTTCGACCGGCCGCTTTCCGCGCGCGGGCTGAAGGCCGCCCCGCTGGTCGGACGCGAACTGGCCAGGCAGGGCTGGCTGCCGGACCTGGCGCTGGTGTCGCCGGCGCTGCGCACCCGCGACACATGGCGGCTGGTCTCGGCGGAACTGCCGGCGAAAACGCCGGCCAAATTTGTCCAGGCGCTCTACGAGGCCAGTGCGGCAGACGTTCTCGCCAAGGTACGGCAGGCAAATGCGGCAACAAGCAGCCTTTTGGTGATCGGCCATAATCCCGGTCTGGAGGATTTCGCGCGCCGGCTTGCCGGCGTCGGATCGGATGCCGCGGCACTCGAAAAGCTTGAAGAAAAATTCCCGACAGCGGCCCTGGCCCGCTTCGTCTTCGACGGCGACTGGGCACGGCTAAGCCTCGGTGAAGCGCGGCTGACGCACTGCGTTTGGCAGAAGGATCTGCGCTAGAGCATGGGAATCGGAATCGATTTTTGCTGCACCGACCTTCGGTTTGGAAGGATCATGCGCGAATGCTACAGCGTCCTTTGCGCGCCCAAAAAGATGCGCGGCTGTAGGCTGAGACTTGATATGCAAAGGCAAGAACGGCGGGCCAAGCCCGCCGCTCTTTGAGTTCCGGAGTTTGAGGGCTTAGCGGCCCCAGTTGCCCCGGCCGGACTGGGGCACGACCGGTTCAGTCGTTCCGGGCTGGGTCGTCGCGTTGGTGTTGACGGCATTGTGCTCAGCCGCAAACGGCTTGCGGATCGAACCCGTGAACGTGTTGTCTACGTTTCCAACAGGCGCATTGCCAACAGGCGCTGCCGGCTGGTTGACGCCGTCCGAACCATAATGGTCGCTGCCGGCAAAGGCGCTGCCTGCGGCAATGAGGATGGCGGCGGCGGTAAGAGCAATCTTGGTCATTTCAGGTACTCCAGAATTTTCATATTTTCAGTTTTGTTGTCCGTCTTGTGGCGTGCCCTGGGAGGATTTCGCGTCGTTCGGACCACCCCGAAGGGGTTGGTAGTGCTGCGATTTCCAATCACAAAGATGTTCCGGCTCCGCCCTGAATCGGGCGCTTGAAATCCGCCAAAAGGCTTCCTTCGCCACAATTTTTCTGTTTGTTATCAGGTTCGTTAGGCGAATAGGCCCACCGCGGAGCGCAGGCATTTGCTCAACCGGCGTTCACTCCGTCCTACACGATGCGTCAATAGAGCGAACCGATCGGTTCGATCCCCGCTGACGCGCAAATGAATTTCACATGGCTACCGGCTTGCGTTTCTAGACGTGAACGTCACCGAAGGAGAGTTCGCCGTCGTCGCCGGCGGTCAGGAACGCCGTGACCAGCAGGCCGGCATAGAAGGCGGCGACCAGCACGACGATGACCACGCCGGGAATGGGCCCCAGGGCAGCGCCGGCAATGACCTCGCGCACCGAACTGACGAAGTCGATGCGGACACCTTCGGTTAGAAGACTGGGGGTCGACAGTTTGAGTATCCAGGCCAGCAGCAGGATCAGCAGCATGTGGATGTAGTTTCGACGCAGACGGCGCGCCAACGCCGCTCGTTGCGAAATGAGGAATTTTGGAGTGCGCAGGCTTTCGCCGACGACCAACAGCCAATCGGACGCGAAGTCCGGCTGCGGTGAGAATATCTGCGCGAAATAGTGCCGTTCGAACTGGCGCACGCGGGCCCGGTAAACGTCGAAGAAGCGATATCGCCGCGCTTCTATCCACAGCAGCAACAAGACAAGCAGCATGGCAAAAAGCAGCACGCCGTGATGCGCGCTGGCCGTCGAAAGCGAGACGGACAACATCGCCGCGACGACCGTTATCGCCCAATTGCTCGTCCGGTCCAGGCGGTCGCGCCACCCCGTCATGCGCAGAATCTCGGCGCGATGAAAGTGCGACATCGTGGTTACCAGTTCGCCGGGCGAAAGCGTTCTTCCAATGGGGCCTGGCGCTGCCAAGGCTTCTGCCATCACCATGTCTCCACCGCCACGCAAAAACGGCCGGATGGATATATCGTTCCGACGCTTCACTTCGCCGGGCGCAGCCACACCTTGTTGTCGTGAAACGCCGCACCGCCGTAGGGCGCCGGCGCGTCGGCGCCGGTCAGGACGTTGATGCCCTCGCCGCGCTCGTGGGCGCTGTTCGGCCAGATGCCTTCGGCCACGACGACACCGCGCTTGATGCCGTCGAACAATCTTGCATGCAGCACGACTTCGCCGCGCGCATTGCCGATCTCGACGCGGTCGCCGTTAGCCAGCCCATAGGCTGCTGCGTCGTCCGGATGCAAAAGCAGTTCCGGCCGGCCCTCCTTGGCCTTCGATACCGGTGTCTCCGAAAAAGTCGAGTTGAGGAAATTACGCGCCGGCGAGGTGGCCAGCCGGAACTGATGCGCCTCATCCGCCACCTCGATCAGGTCGACATGGTCGGGGAATTCCGGCAGGCTTGCCACCGGCCCGAACAGGCCCATGCTTTTCGGCGGCCGGTTGGGCGCCGCCTGCCCGGTCCAGTCGGCGCGGAAGCGGAATTTTCCGTCCGCGTGGCCGAAGCCGTCGATAAAATGCGCCGCCTCGAAATCCGGCTGCAAATCGAGCCACTTTTCTTCCTTGAGGCTCGAAAAACTGCCCAGGCCGCGCTTGCCCAGAATGATGTCGATATGCTGCTGCTCGGTCATGCCGAAGCCCGGCTTGTCGCCAACACCCAGTCTTTTACCGAGTTCCTCGATGACGAAATGGTTGCTGCGCGGCCCTTCCGGCGGGTCGATCAGCTTCGGCCCGAGCGTGATGTGCTGGTTGCCGCCGCCCTTATAGACGTCGTCATGCTCTAAAAACATCGTCGCCGGCAGCACGACATCGGCGAGTTTTGCGGTGTCGGTCATGAACTGCTCGTGCACGCAGGCAAACAGGTCGTCGCGCAGAAAACCCTGCTTCACCAGCCGCTGCTCCGGCGCGACATTGACCGGATTGGTGTTCTGGATCAGCAGCGCCGTCACTGGCGGGCCGCCATAGAGCGCATCCTCAGCCCCGGTCAGCACCGGGCCGATGCGCGAATGGTCGAGATGGCGGATCGCGGGGTCGCGCATCCGCGTGCCTTCCAGCAATTCCTGGTTCAGCTTGAAAATGCCCGAATTGGAATGGAAGGCGCCGCCGCCCTCATACTGCCAGCAGCCGGTGACCGCGGCGATCGAGGCCGCGGCATGCATGTTGACGGAGCCGTTGCGCTGGCGCGAGAAGCCGTAGCCGAGGCGGAAATAGGTTTTCTTCGTCGTGCCGACGAGGCGAGCAAAGGTCTCGATCTCGTCGACGGAAAGCCCGGTGATATCAGCCGCCCATTGGGGCGTCCTCGTCTGAAGATGCGCTTCCAGACCGTGCGGGTCGTCGGTGTATTTTTCCAAATAGGCGCGGTCTGCCATGCCGTCACGGAACAGCACATGCATCACCGCGCAGGCCAGCGCGCCATCGGTGCCGGGCTTCAGCACCAGGCCGAGATCGGCCTGCTTCATCGTCGCGTTTTCGTAGACGTCGATGACGACGATTTTTGCGCCGCGTTCCTTGCGCGCCTTGATCGCGTGGGTCATGACGTTGACCTGGGTGACCACGGCATTGGTGCCCCAGATCACCACGCAGTCGGACTTGGCCATCTCGCGCGGGTCGGGACCGCGCAGCGCGCCGGCGCCCATCATCCAGCCGGTCCAGGCCAGATTGGTGCATATCGAACCGAAGAAGCCGGAGTACTTCTTGGCGTGGCGCAGCCGCTCGATGCCGTCGCGCTGCACCAGCCCCATCGTGCCGGCATAATAATAGGGCCAGACCGTCTCCGAGCCGTATTTTGCCTCGGCCGCAATGAATTTTTCGGCGACGAGGTCGAGTGCGGCCTCCCAGCTCGCTTCCTTCCAGACGCCCCCGCCTTTGGCGCCGGCGCGGATCAGTGGCTTCAACAAGCGGTCGGGGTGATGGACGCGGTCGGCATAGCGGGCGACCTTGGCGCAGATGACGCCTGATGTGTAGCTGTTGGCTTTGGCGCCGTGAACGCGGCCGATGCGCTTGCTGTCGAGCAGTTCAACTTCGAGCGCACAGGTCGACGGGCAATCATGCGGACAGGCCGAATGGCCGATCCTGAGCTTGGCATGCTGATTCATAGGGCCAAACTAGCCGTTTATGGCGGCGGCGTGTAGGGCCAGATGGCGCTACTCCGCCGTGCCTTCCTCATATTCCGCCGACATCGACAGCCATTTTTCCTCATGGGCGGCCAGCGTCTGGGCCAGCTGTGAGCGCTCCTTGGCCAGCCGTGTCGCCGTCGACGGGTCCTTTTCATAGACCGCCGGGTTGGCGAGTTCGTCCTCGATCAAGTCGATGCGCTTGCGGATACGGTCCATCAGCGCTTCGGTGGCGCGGATCTCCTTGGCCAGCGGCTCGAAGGCGGAGCGGCGCGCGGCCGCGTCGCGGCGGCGGTCAGCCTTCGAGGCTTTTTCGGCCTCGCGCTTGCCGCGGCGATCGCCGGACACACCGGTGACCAGCGTCTTGTAGTCATCGAGGTCGCCGTCAAAAGGATTGACCGTGCCGTCCTTGACCAGCCACAGCCGGTCGGCCGTTGCCTCGAGCAGATGGCGGTCGTGCGAGATCAGGATGACGGCGCCGGGAAACTCGTTCAGCGCATGGATCAGCGATTCACGGCTGTCGATGTCGAGATGGTTGGTCGGTTCGTCGAGGATGAACAGGTTTGGCCCCTCGAAAGCCGACAGGCCCATCAGCAGACGCGCCTTTTCGCCGCCGGACAGGTCCTTGGCGGCGGTGTTCATCTTCTCGGTGGTCAGGCCGAACTGGGCGACGCGGCCGCGCACTTTCGATTCCGGCGCTTCCGGCATCAGCCGGCGGACATGCTCATAGGCATTTTCGTTCGGCCGGAGATCGTCGAGCTGATGCTGGGCAAAGATCGCCACCTTAAGCCCCGGTGCCACCGTCACGGTGCCGGTCTCCTGCTTCAGCCGGCCGGACAGCAATTTGGCGAAGGTCGACTTGCCGTTGCCGTTGGCGCCAAGCAACGCGATGCGGTCGTCGGCATCGATGCGCAGCGTCATCTTCTTCAGGATCGGCTCACCCTCGACATAGCCGACATTCACATTGTTCAGCGCAATGATCGGCGAGGCCACCGTCTTCACCGGCTCGGGAAAGGAGAACGGCCGCACGTTGTCGTTCACAATTGCGGCGATCGGCTTCATCTTCTCCAGCGCCTTGATCCGCGACTGCGCCTGTCTCGCCTTCGAAGCTTTGGCGCGGAAGCGCTCGACGAAGGATTCCATGTGCTTGCGCGCGGCTTCCTGCTTGACTCTGCCCTTCTCCTGCAATTCGCGCTGCTCGGTGTATTGGCGCTCGAACTGGTCGTAGCCGCCGCGCCAGAAGGTCAGCTTCTTCTGGTCGAGATGGACGATCGAGTTGACGGCGCGGTTGAGCAGGTCGCGGTCGTGCGAGATCAGCAGCACCGTGTGCGGATATTTCGACACGTAGTTTTCCAGCCACAGCGTGCCTTCGAGGTCGAGATAGTTGGTCGGCTCATCGAGCAGCAGCAGATCGGGCTCGGCAAACAGCACAGCGGCGAGCGCAACGCGCATGCGCCAGCCGCCGGAGAACGACGATGCTGGCCGCCGCTGGGCATCGTCGTCGAAGCCGAGGCCGGCGAGGATGGTGGCGGCACGCGACTCGGCCGAATGGGCGTCGATGTCGGCCAGCCGCATGTGGATGTCCGCGATGCGGTGCGGATCGGTCGCCGTCTTTTCCTCCTCGAGCAGTGCGGAGCGTTCAAGGTCGGCCTTGAGCACGATGTCGATCAGCGGCTCCTCGGTGCCGGGCGCTTCCTGCGCCACCTGGCCGATGCGCGTGTTCTTCGGCAGGCTGATCGAACCGGTCTCGGAGGCGAGGTCGCCGGTGATCGCCTTGAACAATGTGGTCTTGCCGGTGCCGTTGCGGCCGACAAGCCCAGCCTTGCTGCCGGCCGGCAAGGTCAGCGAGGCATGGTCGAGAAGCAGGCGTCCGGCCATGCGGAGCGAAAGGTCGTTAATAATCAGCATGGCCGCGCTTTTGCACGGGACGTCGGCGCTTCGCAAGGCCTTGACGGCCGGTTGGCCGCATAAGGCCATGAAAACGGCCGGCGGCGGCAGGTTGCCTGATGCCGCGGGAGGAAAGATCCGATCGCCGGCCTCACCGGATCATAGAGCCAGGCCTGGGTCCGGCCGGGAACCTGCTGCGACGGCGCGGCGCCTGGCGAGCATCGACTTCTCGCATCTGAAAAATTGCAGGTTTTGTCACATTTGTCAGTTGATTGACTGTTCAATGCGGTCGTCTTCCGCGATCACCCCATGACGCAACGGCAAGACTCAGCTATCTCTAGGTATGCGGCGGACCTGATACCCGCCTGGCCGGCGTCATCGCTCCCTCCCAAGCGGCGCCGGCCACTTTTTCTGCGTTCCATCACTGCGCCGGCGGCTTGCCGAGTTGATCATCGCCTGACGTCGACTTGGGTGCAGGGTCGACCTGCGGCTTTTGATCGGCGCCGGGGGCCTTTGTCGGTGGGATGTTGTTATCGCAAGCCGCGACGGCCAGCGCCGCCGCCAAGGCCAGCGAGATTGATAGCTTGTTCATCGCAACCTCCTGTCACCGGGCAAACGAGACGGTGCCGATTTGGTTGCACCCTCAGGCAGAGCTCGGGGCCTTTGGAAAGCGGGGAACAAAACGAGAGAGCGAGGAACAAAACGCGGGCTCTTCGGTTGGTTCATACCAGTGGAGAAAATCATGATCCGTCTGCTCATAGCCGGGGCCGCCATCTACGTGGCCTACCGCATAACAAGGGAAATCATTGACGAAGTGCCCGACGACTTCGATCCGCTGTTGCTGCCGCCTCCCGATGACGACAAGTCGCTGCGGCGGCAGTCGGCGGCAATGGGCGCAGAGCCCGAGCGTTAGGTCCAGTTCATCGGCTGGTGCGCCAGTGGAAACAGACGAATCGATCGCAACTTTCGCGCCGAAACCGTTGCGAACAAAGCGGAAACGATGCTTGATGGGCGATGAACCTCGCTGCCCGTGATTCGACCTTCCGGCCTGCCTATCTCGCGAAGCTGAATGCCGAGCAGTGCCTTGCGGTCGAGCATGGCGACGGCAAGGTCGCCGGGCCGTTGCTGGTGATCGCCGGGGCCGGCTCCGGCAAAACCAGCACGCTGGCGCATCGCGTCGCGCATCTGATCGTCAGGGGCGCCGATCCCAGGCGCATCCTTTTGATGACGTTTTCGCGTCGCGCCGCATCGGAAATGGCCAAGCGGGTCGAGCGCATCGCCGGCGAGGTGCTCGGCCGGGACGCTTCCATCATCACCGATGCGCTGAGCTGGGCCGGCACGTTTCACGGCATCGGCGCCAGGCTGCTGCGCGACTATGCGCTGGAGATCGGCCTCGATCCGGCCTTCACCATCCATGACCGCGAGGATTCGGCCGACCTGATGAACCTCGCCCGGCACGAACTCGGATTCTCGAAAACCGAAGCCCGTTTTCCAACCAAGGGCACGTGCCTGGCGATCTACTCGCGTGCCGTCAACGCGCAGGCGCCGCTCGGCGAGATTCTCGGTTCGGTGTTTCCCTGGTGCGCGGGTTGGGCAGAACAGCTTAAGGCGCTGTTCGCCCGATATGTCGAGGCCAAGCAGGCGCAGAACGTGCTCGATTACGACGACCTGCTGCTCTACTGGGCGCAGATGGCCGGCGAGCCAGAGATATCCGCGCATCTGGGTGGGCGCTTCGACCATGTGCTGGTCGACGAATACCAGGACACCAACCGGCTGCAGGCCTCGATCCTCACCGCACTCAAGCCGGACGGATCCGGGCTGACGGTGGTCGGAGACGATGCGCAGTCGATCTATTCGTTTCGCGCGGCGGAAGTCCGCAACATCTTCGACTTTCCAAAACAATTCGCCCGGCCGGCCGAGATCGTCATGCTGGAGCGCAACTATCGCTCGACCGAGACCATCCTGGCCGCCGCCAACGCGGTGATCGGCGAGGCATCGGAGCGCTTTACCAAGAATCTCTGGTCTGAGCGCAAATCGGCGGAAAAGCCGAAACTGGTCAGCGTCCGCGACGAAGTCGAGCAGGCAAGTTACGTCTGCCACGCGATCCTGACCGAGCGCGAGGCCGGCACGGCGCTGAAGACACAGGCCGTGCTGTTTCGGGCCTCGCACCACAGCGGGCCGCTGGAGATCGAGCTGACGCGCCGCAACATCCCGTTCGTCAAGTTCGGCGGGCTGAAGTTCCTCGACGCCGCCCATGTCAAGGACGTACTGGCGGTGCTGCGCTTCGCCGAAAACCCGCGCGACCGTGTCGCCGGTTTTCGCGTGCTGCAGCTTTTGCCCGGCATCGGCCCTTCGGCGGCGTCGCAGATCGTCGATACCATGGCCACGTCGCTCGACGAAGCGATGGGGCTGGCGCGCTACCGGCCGCCGCAACGCGCCGCCGACGACTGGCAGGGTTTCGTCGCGCTTTTCTCGCAGCTTCGAACCGGGTCGGGAAAATGGCCTGTTGATCTCGAACAGGTCAGGCTCTGGTATGAGCCGCATCTCGAGCGCATCCACGAGGACGCAACGACGCGCCGGGCCGACATTCTGCAGCTCGAACAGATCGCCTCGGGCTATGCCTCGCGCGAGCGTTTCCTCACCGAGCTGACGCTCGATCCGCCGGATGCAACCAGCGACGAGGCGGGGCCGCCGCATCGCGACGAGGACTATCTGATCCTGTCGACCATCCATTCGGCCAAGGGCCAGGAATGGAAGAACGTCTTCGTGCTCAACACCGTCGACGGCTGCATCCCGATCGACCTCGCCGTCGGCTCGAAGGCGGACATCGACGAGGAGCGCCGCCTGCTCTACGTGGCGATGACGCGGGCCAAGGACGGCCTGCACCTGGTCATGCCGCAGCGCTTTTTCGTCCACGGCCAGGCGGCGCGCGGCGATCGCCACGTTTACGCCTCGCGCACCCGCTTCATCCCGGCCTCGATCCTCGGCGCCTTCGAACAGACATCATGGGCGAGCGTCCAGGCCAAGGACGATCCGCGCCGCCAGCCGCAGGTGCGCGTCGACCTTGGCGCCCGCATGCGTGACATGTGGAAATAGGCAGCCTCTTCGGCACGGCGCTCATGCCACGGGACTTGGTGGCGAAACCAAATTTCGGCAACATTGGAACCTGAAGCCGCAATCCGCGTTTCTGGGCGTCCGACCCAGGTCGGAGAGCGGCGTCCGCCGTCACAATTCAAGAGGCCAGAATGCACGACACGACATTTTTCACCCCCGTCGCCGTTACCGTCGGCGCCGGCCACAAGCGCATGCTCGCTTCGCTCTTCGACATGCATGAGTTCCTGACCGAGTTCCCGCCATCGCGGCGACGCCTTAGCTACGGGGCGGCGGTGAAGGCCTGCGAGGCGGCACGCGCCGGTGAGATCTCGCCCGAAGCGGCGCGCGATGCCTTGATCACCTTCGCGGTGACGGCAGGCATTCTCTGGCCTTCGGCTCAGCCGGCGGTCTCGGTCAAGCCGGTCGCCCGCGGCCAGGGCGGATACGCCGCCTGACACGTGGCCAGGCCTCTTTGCGACTATGGCCGTCGAAGATGCTGTTCGTCTTCGACGGGTTTTCCTGTCTATTTGATCCGGATAATCCCAAATCAGGCGAAGGCGCGGCCCTCTTCGCTGCGCTGGAACAGCGTCAGATCAAGCGGCACCGAAGGCCGGCCAAGAACGGTCAGGATCGCGTGCGCCTGGCCGCGGTGATGGGTCTGGTGGTTGAAGAAATGATCGAGCGCCGGCGCCAATCGCTGCGAGACGGTGCGCATGTCGGAGACGGTCATGTAGGAGAAGCGGCCGGACAAAGCCTTGTCGCTTAACGCCCCGACCCAGTCGATGATCCTTTTGTCTTCGGCCTCGCGCGCCAGCTGCAAGCCCGGCAAGGCGCGGTGCAGGATCGTGTCGAGCCTGGCCGGCGCGTCGCCCTCGCCGGTAAAGCGCCTCATCCAGATGCGATCGGCAGTCAGAACATGGTTGAGCGTACCCATCATCGAGCTGAAGAAAACCCCGACATTGCGGTGAAATTCTTCCTCGTCCAGATCGGCGGCGGCATCGTAGATGCGGCTATTGGCCCATTGATTATAGGCCGCAAACATCATGAAGTGCTGTTTCATCTTTTTCTCCCGACCCCCGAGACCCCGTTTCGGGTGCCTACCGCATCGGCCCAAAAATCGATACCGTTTTCGGAAATGCTGGAGCGTACTTTCCACGTGGACGCACGTCGCTCTAGTAGACCGCGAGGAAGCTGCCGCCAATGACCATTCTGCTCTATGACCTCGTCGGACGCGATGCCGCCCGTCCGTTCAGCCCGCATTGCTGGAAGGCGGCGATGGCGCTTGCCCACAAGGGACTTGATATCTCAACCGTGCCGACGCGTTTTCTCGACGTGCCCACTGTCGAAGGCGGCGCTTCGAAACTCGTTCCGGTGATCCGCGACGGCGAGAAGGTGGTCGCCGATTCTTTCGCCATCGCGTTCTATCTCGACGAGGCCTATCCCGAGCGGCCGACATTGTTTTGCGGCGACGGTGGCAAGGCGATGGCGCGCTTCATCGAACGCTGGTCGCAACTGACCATCCACCCCTATGTCACCACTGCGGCGATCATGGACCTCCACGCCATGCAGGACGAGCCGAACGCCGCCTATTTCCGGCAGAGCCGCGAGCAGCGCTTCGGCAAGAGCCTGGAAGAGGTGATGGCGGCGCGCGACGCCGGCCTTGGCGCCTTCCGCGCCTCGCTGGAGCCGTTGCGCTCGATGCTCTCCTATCAGCCGTTCATCGGCGGCCAATCACCGCTGTTTGCCGACTACATCGTCTTCGGCGCGCTGCAATGGGCGCGCATCGCCTCGCCCTACCGGTTGCTCGACGACAGCGATGTGGTGGCGCAGTGGTTCGAGCGCTGCCTCGACCTGCATGATGGCCTGGGCCGCAAGGTGGCGGCGGCCGCTGCATAGGGGAGTAGGGCAGTAGGGCAGTAGGTATGCGCGCCGCCGTGACTTCCGTACTTCCTTACTGCCTTACTGCCCTACTACCCTACTACCCTACTCAGCAAAGGCAACACGACCCCCATGACGTCAGGCCCGGAATTCCCGGACGATTTTCGCGCCGAGCTGGTCAACCTCTTCCTGTGGCGGCGGGACGTCAGGCGATTCAAGCCGACGCCGCTTCCGGAAGGCGCACTGGATCGGCTGCTTGACGTCGCCAGCATTGCGCCCTCGGTCGGGCTGAGCCAGCCCTGGCGTTTCGTCATGGTCGAGAGTGCGGAGTGCCGCGCCGCCGTCAGGGCATGTTTTGAGCGCTGCAATGCGGAGGCGCTCGCATCGTTTGGCGGCGAACGCGCCGCGCTCTATGCGCGCCTGAAGCTCGCCGGCCTGAACGAGGCGCCTTGTCAATTCGCGGTTTTCGCCGACCGCGCGACAGAACAGGGGCATGGGCTCGGCCGCCTGACCATGCCCGCGACCATCGAATATTCGGCCGTGATGGCGATCCACACCTTTTGGCTGGCGGCGCGCGCGGAAGGAATTGGCATGGGCTGGGTCTCGATCCTCGATCCGGCCGAAATGGCGACGATCCTGGACGCGCCGCTGGAGTGGACGCTGATCGGTTACTTCTGCGTCGGCTACCCGAGCGAGAACCACAGCGTGCCGGAACTGGAACGGGAGGGCTGGGAAGTCCGGCGCGCTTCGATGGTTATAAGGCGGTAGTGCAACGGCGACGCTGCCAGTCTTTGCGAGGAAGAATGGATATCATGGATGTTTTGCCAATCGCCGGCGTTGCGGACAAGGCACCATGGCGAAGCCAGCCGCGACGGCTTTGATCGGAGGAAGGCACAAAATGTTTCGCTACGACGTGCAGGCCGAGATCTGGGTCTATCCGGGCAAGGGCGGCTGGCATTTCGTGACGCTGCCGCCGGAGCTTGGGGCACGGATCAAGACGGCGACGGCGGGCATGGCACGACCCTGGGGCTCACTTGGCGTGGAGGCCGTCATCGGCCAGACCAGATGGCGGACATCGCTGTTTCCCGACAAGAAATCCGGCAGCTGCTGTTGCCGATCAAGACGGCGGTGCGGGCCCGCGAAGGCCTTCGGGCTGGCGACACGGCCAAGCTGACGATCGAGATGCAGTTATGACAACATTGGTTTAGGCTGACGGCGACGCGCTTGTGGCGGCTAAAGCGCGTCAGCGACGCGCTTAAGTTCTTGTTTTTATGGATGTCGTTATCGCAAAACCGCTGCGCACTTTTGCGCGACATGCATTAGCGCCAAGCCCCTTGGCAAGCCGGCGGGCGGCTTGTATAGAGCCCGCCACCCTGAATTCCACTCTCCATCACAAGGACGAACCCATGGCGCTCGAACGCACCTTTTCCATGATCAAGCCGGACGCCACCCGGCGCAATCTCACCGGCGCCATCACCCAGATGCTCGAAGAAGCCGGCCTGCGCGTCATCGCCTCGCGCCGGGTGTGGATGAGCCGCCGCGAGGCGGAAGGTTTTTACGCCGTCCACAAGGATCGGCCGTTCTTCGGCGAGCTGGTCGAGTCCATGTCGTCGGGCCCAACGGTCGTGCAGGTGCTGGAAGGCGAGAACGCCATTGCCAAAAACCGCGACGTGATGGGCGCCACCAACCCGGCCAACGCCGCCGAAGGCACGATCCGCAAGATACACGCGCTGTCGATTGGCGAGAACTCGGTGCACGGCTCCGACGCGCCGGAGACCGCCGCGCAGGAGATCAAATACTGGTTCTCGGACACCGAGATCGTCGGCTGAGCCGATAGTCCATCACCACGTGATATTCAAAAAAGGCCGGCGCAATGCTGGCCTTTTTTGTTGCGGCAATCCTGCCCCGGACGCCGAACGCCGGCAACCGAGCGAACAGAGCAGGGCCGCTGCCGGCTTCTCGCTCGACATCACCATCTTCTCCCCTGATGGGCAGCGGATCGACCTGGTGGGCCAGGCCCCAGGCGATCACGAAGTCGTGTTCCCAAACAGATGTAACACAGCGAGCCTCCGGACCGAACTGACCGATGCGCGCTTGAGGAACGGCGCGCGCAACAACCCAATCGGAGGTGAAATCATGTCAACAAGATCAACCGTGAGCGCGGCCTTTCTGGCCGGCGCCGTTGCCACGGCTCTTGCTTCTTTTGCGGCGGCCGCACCGCTGTCCGAGGCAGAGGTCAAGGCGGCGACGGATGCCGGCAAGGAGAAGTGCTTTGGCGTCGCCTTGAAGGGGCAGAACGACTGCGCGGCAGGACCCGGCACTACCTGCCAAGGCACCTCGACTGTCGATTACCAGGGCAACGCCTGGAAGTTTGTCGATGGCGGCACCTGCACGACAATGGACCTGCCCGGCAACCGCAAGGGCTCGCCCACGGAGCTGACCCGCGACATCCCGTCGTAGGCAATGCAACCTGCCCGGAAAGCGGAGATGAAGATGAACGGACTGGCCTCAGCATCCCGTATGTCGAAAACCTCGCGCTTTCCGGCACACCCGGTCGTCGGCCTTGCCGGCACCAGTTTCAAGCATGAACATCTACACGCGATCCTCGGCGACGACCGAAAGGGCGGTTTCTTCGAGGTCCACGCCGAAAACTACATGGGCGCCGGCGGCCCGCCGCACGATGCGCTGGCCAAGATCCGCCGCGATTATCCCGTTTCACTGCACGGGGTGTGCATGTCGATTGGCGGATCGCGACCGCTCGACAAAGTGCATCTCGGCCGTTTCAAGGCGCTCGTCGACCGCTATGAGCCGGCGCTCATTTCCGAGCATCTCGCCTGGTCGACCCACGACACCACCTATTACAACGACCTGCTTCCCCTGCCCTATACGCCGGCAACGGTTTCGTGCGTGGCGGATCACATCGACGAAGTGCAAGGCGCGATCGGCCGCCCGATCCTGCTCGAGAACCCCTCGAGCTACGTCCTGTTCCCGGAATCGACGATGAGTGAGACGGATTTCATCCGCGCGCTGGTGCGGCGTACCGGTTGCGGCTTGCTGCTCGACGTCAACAACCTCTTTGTTTCAGCCACCAATCACGGCTATTCAGCCCTTTCCTACCTCGCGGATTTCCCGCTCGATTATGTCGGCGAAATCCATCTGGCCGGGCACGCGGAGCAGGAGGATGACGAGGGCGACCTGCTGCTCATCGACAGCCATGACGGTCCGGTCACCGACGCAGTCTGGAAGCTTTTCGATATCGTCATCGGCCGATGCGGACCGCTACCGACGCTGATCGAATGGGACAGCGCCATTCCCGACTGGCCGGTGCTCAAGGCAGAGGCGGCCGCCGCCCAAACGATCCTGGACCGTCATGCCGACGGCGATCACACGTTCGGAAAAGCCCATGCCGCAAGATGAGCTCCAGTCGGGCGACCTCGGCCGCCGGTTCGACTATGCCGCGGCATTCGCCGCCGCTTTGCTCGATCCTGACCGAGCCCCGCCTGACGTTGTCTCGGGGCCGAACGGAAAGGCTGCGATCAAGCGATATGCCGTCCACCGCAATAACGTCACGGTCAGCCTGATCGACGCGCTGGCCGCTAGCTTTCCAGCAACGCTGCGCATCACCGGACCGGACTTCTTTCGCGCAATGGCGCGCTTTCATGTTCGCGAAACACCGCCCACCTCGCCGCTTCTATTCGAATACGGCCGCGACTTTCCCGATTTCATCGAACGCTACGAATACGCGCAGTCGATGCCGTGGCTGGCTGATGTGGCGCGCATGGAGCGGGCTTGGCTCGACGCCTATCATGCCGCCGACGCGGAACCGTTGGCCTCCCGAGCACTGGCGTCGATCCCGCCCGAACGACTGGCCGATGCCGTATTCGTGCCGCACCCGGCAACGCGCGCCATACGCTCGCGTTATCCGGTCGTGACGATCTTCGCGGCAAACCGGAGCGACGGTCCTGTCGGGCGGATCGACGCAAGCGGCCGTGAAGATGCGCTGATCACGCGACCCGGCCTCGAAGTCTATGTTCTCCATCTGCCGCCCGGCAGCGCCGTTTTTCTGGATCGCCTCATGGCGGGTGAGCCGCTCGGCGCGGCGGCCGCGGCAGCGTCTGCGGAGCGGGCCGAATTCGACCTTGCCGCCAACATTGCCGACCTGCTGCAAGCAGGTGCCTTCACAGCGGCACACCAGCGAGGATGAGCATGACGAATCATGGGCAGAACGCCAGCACCGAGCCGCGAGGGATCGCCGCCCTCGTCGAGAGGGTGAATGCCGCCCTTCGCACGAGTGCCACACCGTCGCTGACGCAGCTCGTCCTGCGCTGCGCACTCGCCGTCCCGTTCTGGCGGTCCGGCGTCAACAAATGGGACGGTTTTTTGCAGTTGAACGATGTCGCCGTGCTGCTTTTCACCTCGGAGCTCAAGCTGCATCTGCCCGGCGGCCTTTACGACTTCCCGGCACCTGGCCTGGTGGCGTTCGTCTCAGGATCGGCGGAAATCCTGCTGCCAATTCTTCTTGTTCTCGGCTTGGCGACACGACTGGCGGCATTCGGGCTGCTCGTGATGACGCTGGTCATACAACTCACCGTGCCGGACGGCTGGCCGCTGCACATCACCTGGGCGGCGATGGCGCTCGGCATCATGGCGTGGGGACCCGGCCGGATTGCGCTCGATCACTGGATCGGCACTGACAAGGGCTGATCGGGGGCTGACGGGTTCCACCCCTGCGGCGGTGACGCGAAGCATCAATTTCGTTTCGGCACACCCTGCTCCCAGCGGCTTGCGGCCTCGTCGTCGGCTTCCTTGGCATCGACCCAGCCACCTTGCGAGCCGTCGGTATGGTGTTCCTTCTTCCAGAACGGCGCGCGCGATTTCAGGTAGTCCATCAGGAAGTTCGCCGCCTCGAACGCCGCCTGCCGGTGCGCGGAGGCAGCGACCACCAGCACGATGTTCTCGCCGGGCGCGATCCTGCCATGGCGATGGATGGCGGTGAGCCCCTGCAACGGCCAGCGGTGAATCGCTTCGGCGGCGATGCGGCCAATCTCGGCTTCAGCCATGCCTGGATAATGTTCGAGTTCGAGTGCCGCGAGCCTGCCTGCCTCATCGCGGCAGAGGCCGGAGAAAGTCACGATAGCGCCGATGTCGGCGCGGCCTTGCGTCATCTCGGCGATCTCCACGGCGATATCGAAATCCTCCGCCTGGATGCGCACCGTCGGCACCACCGCGCCGGGCATTTCAGCCACCCGTCATCGGCGGGAACAGCGCGATCTCGCGCGCGCCTGATATCTTCTCGCGGTGCTCGACATGTTCCTGGTCGATGGCGACGCGGATCACGTCAGGATATTGCAGCGCGTGCTCGTACTCCTCGCCGCGCGATTTCAGCCAGCGCAGCAGGTCGGCCACGGTCTCGATGCCGGCGGGCAATTCGACGTCCTCTTGCGGCTTGCCGATCCGCTCGCGCACCCAGGCGAAATAAATGAGCCGCGTCGACATCCTACTCGTCCATGATGTGCTTGAGGCCGGCGCGGAAATAGTCGTAACCGGTGTAGAGCGTGACCAAGGCGGCGATCCACAACAGCACGAGCCCGGTCTGCGTGGTCAGCGGGAAGATCTTGTCGCCGGCAGGTCCCGCGAGCAGAAAGGCGATGGCGATCATCTGGATGGTGGTCTTCCACTTTGCCAGCTGCGTCACCGGTACCGAGACCTTCAGCGCCGCCAGATATTCGCGCAGGCCCGAGACCAGGATCTCGCGGCACAGGATGATGATCGCCGCCCACAGCGACCAGCCGGCGATGCCGGCATGCCTATCGGTGTCGGCCGCCAGCAGCAGCAGGCACGTGGCGACAAGCAACTTGTCGGCGATCGGGTCGAGCATCTTGCCGATATTCGAGGTCTGCTGCCAGGCGCGCGCCAGATAGCCGTCGAAATAGTCGGTGATCGAGGCCAGCAGGAAAATGATCAGCGCCGACCAGCGGGCGAAGTCGCTCGACTTCAGATGGCCTTCGAGAAAAAAACACAGCACAACCAGCGGCACCGCGAGGATGCGGGCATAGGTGAGCATGTTGGGCAGGTTGAATGCGCGCTGGGCCATATTTTTGGGAACTCTTTCTGCCTGCCTACTCAAATCAGAAGCGAATGTGGGGGGTCAACAGGCGATAGTCGATGGACCAACCGAAAATAGCCGAATCCATCAGCTCTCGTGAAAATGGTTGTAGACCAGCTTCGCGACCTGCTCGGAAATGCCGTCGACCTTGACCAAATCCTCGATCGCGGCGCGGCTGACCGCCTTGGCGGTGCCGAAATGCATGAGCAGCGCGCGCTTGCGGCCCGGGCCGATGCCGCTGATCTCGTCGAGCGGGCTCTTGACCATTTCCTTCTTGCGGCGGGCGCGGTGCGAGCCGATGGCGAAACGGTGGACCTCGTCACGCAGCCGCTGGACGAAATAGAGCACGGGGTCGCGTACGGGGAGCGAAAATGGTGGCTTGCCCGTCACGAAGAAGCGTTCGCGGCCGGCGTCGCGGTCCTGGCCCTTGGCGATGCCGATGGCCTGGACACGGTCTTGGATGCCGAGATCGGCGAGGATCTTGCGCACTGCCGTCATCTGGCCCTGGCCGCCGTCGATGAGGATGACGTCTGGCCAGGCCGGGAAGCCGCCCGCATCCTCGATTTCGTCGCCCTGTTCGGCCAGGGTGTCGTCCGCCGCCTGTTCGCTCTGCGGCACGTCGCCATGTTCCTTCAGCAGCCGGGAAAAACGCCGCTCCATCACCTCGCGCATCATGCCGAAATCGTCTCCCGGCGTGATCTCGGTCGAGCGGATGTTGAATTTACGGTACTGGTTCTTCACGAAGCCTTCCGGCCCGGCGACGACCATGGCGCCGACGGCGTTGGTGCCCATGATGTGAGAGTTGTCATAGACCTCAATACGCACCGGTGTTTTCTTCAGGCCGAAGGTCTCGGCGAAGCCGATGAGCAGTCGCCCCTGCGTCGAAGTCTCGGCCAGCCGGCGGCCGAGCGCCTCGCGGGCGTTCTGCAGTGCGTTGTCGGTCAAATCCTTCTTCTCGCCGCGCTGCGGCACCGAGATCGCCACCTTGCGACCCGCGCGGGTGGAGAGCGCCTCGGCCAGCAATTCCTGGTCCTCGACGCCATGCGACAACAGGATGGTGCGCGGCGTCGGCTTGTCGTCATAGAATTGCGCCAGGAACGAGCCCAGCACCTCGGCCGCCTCCATCGCCGGATCGGCCTTGGGGAAGTAGGCGCGATTGCCCCAGTTCTGGCCGGTGCGGAAGAAAAACACCTGGATGCAGACCTGGCCGCCTTCCTGATGGATGGCGAAGACATCGGCCTCGTCGACGGTCTGCGGGTTGATGCCCTGATGGCTCTGCACGTGCGACAGCGCCGCCAGCCGGTCGCGATAGATGGCGGCGCGCTCGAAGTCGAGGTTCTCCGCGGCCTGCTGCATGGCGGCAGAAATATCGGTCTTCACCTTCTGGCTGCGACCGGACAAGAAGTCCTTCGCCTCGGCGACCAGCTTGGCATAGTCGCCATGCGAGATTTCGCCGGTGCACGGGCCGGCGCAGCGCTTGATCTGGAACAGCAGGCACGGCCGCGTGCGGTTCTCGTAGAAGGAGTTGGTGCAGCTCCTGAGCAGGAAGGCGCGCTGCAGCGAATTGATGGTGCGGCCGACGGCACCGGCCGAGGCGAAGGGGCCGAAATAGTCGCCCTTGCGCGAGCGCGCGCCGCGATGTTTATAGATGCCGGGCGAGACATGATCGCCGGTCAACAGGATGTAGGGGAACGACTTGTCGTCCCGCATCAGCACATTGAACCGGGGCCGCAAGCGCTTGATAAGGTTGGCTTCCAGCAGCAGCGCTTCGATCTCGGTACGGGTGACGACGAACTCCATCGTCGCCGTCTCGCGCACCATGCGGCCGATGCGGCTGGTGTGGAAACGGCCTTGCGCGTAATTGGTCACCCGCTTCTTCAGGCTGCGCGCCTTGCCGACATAAAGCACGTCGCCTGCAGCATTCATCATGCGGTAGACGCCGGGCGCGTTGGGCAGCCGTTTGACCAGCGTCTGGATGACTTCGGCGCCGACCATGCCGTCGGCATCGCCGGCATGCGGCGTCCAATCGATGGCCGTGAAGGCGACGTCAGGGCCACTGGCACCGGGAGCTGACGGATCGACGATCTCCGCCGCCTCGTCCTCGAGGTCGACATCGGGGGGCAGGTCGTCGGCGGCGCCGCCTCGTTTGTGTTTCTGGTCCATGGGACTCATTCGACAATGCCTGTCACGTCCGGCGTCTGCCATGCAAGGTGCTGGCCGCCGTCGAGCGCGATCATCTGGCCGGTGACCGAGCGCGCGCCCCAGAGATAGCGGATGGTGGCGCCGAATTCAGGCAATTCCGGGCCGCGCTTCAGGATCAAGCCGTCAACCTGCGCGGCAAAATCGCGGTCGTCCTGGCGCGCGCTCTTCAGCGTCGGGCCGGGGCCGATGGCATTGACGCGAATACGGGGTGCCAGCGCCTGCGCCATCATCTGCGTCGCTGTCCACAATGTCGATTTCGACAGCGCATAGGAGAAATAGCGTGGCGTCGGGCGCCACACGCGCTGGTCGATCATATTGACGATCAGCCCTTCCCGGCCTTCCGGCAGCGCCCCGGCGAATTCTTGCGCCAAAAGTGCCGGCGCCTTCACATGGACGGCGAAGTGACGGTCCCAGGCAAGCCAGTCGACGTCCTGAACCGTGTCGTCCAAGAACAGCGAGGCATTGTTGACCAGCAGTGTAACAGGCCCGAGCGCGGCTTCGGCGCGGCCGACCAGGTCGCCGACCGCGGCCATGTCGGTCAGGTCGGCGGCGACCACAGCGGCGCGGCCATCCTGGCCAAAATGGCCGCCGTTGATCCGCGCGGCCAACGCTTCGGCCTCGGCCCGCGAGCGGTTGCAATGGATGGCGACAGCAAAGCCGTTCGCGGCAAGATCCTCGACGATCGCCTTGCCGATCCGCTTGCCCCCGCCTGTCACCAGCGCCGTTCCAGCGGCCTTGCTCATCCTGTCAATCCTCAATGGGCTTCGATTTCAGCCAGTCGGTGAAATATGGCCGGCCAAGCGTTAAATGCCGTTCGGACCTTGGGCAGCATTGTGGCAAAGCGGCCGGATCGAGATCTTTCGACTGTGGCCGGGACTCGGCCGTCAGACCGCAATATAGGGCTCCGGACCCCTTGCTCCAAGCGGTGTTCAGCGCGGCATGGCAAAGCCTCCTGACACCATCTGTTGCGCAGATACAACGTCAAAGTTCGGCCTCATTCGTGCCCGGTAATGACCCAAGTTCAGGTTCGCTTCAGCCGCATTTCGACACGACATTCGGAACCGTTGAGCGCCAGACCCGTTTTATCCCCCCGGCGGGTTGAGGGCGCTTGTGAAAAGCAAGCCTGTGCCTGTGGCTTAAGGAGTAAAGAACAATGCAAGCCAATCTTAAATTTGCGCGACCGCTGGCGGTGGCGCTCGGGCTCTTCGCCCTCGGCGGAACCGCCTATGCTGCTGACGTCATCTCGGAAGAGCCGCCCGCACCCGCCCCGATCGCCGAACTTCCGGTCGCTTCCTGGGCGGGTCCCTATGCCGGTGTGAGCGTCGGCTACGGCTTCAGCGGTCATGCCGATGCCGACGATATCGGCGTTGACGTCGACACCGATGGATTCGTCGGCGGCGTCTTCGGCGGCTACCAGTGGCAGCAGGAGAACTTCGTGTACGGTGCTGAAGCCGATATCGGCTATAGCGGCATCGAGGGCGACGATGGTGGCGTCGAGGCCAAGGGCGGCTTCGAGGGCTCGCTGCGCGCCCGCCTCGGCTACGCCGTCACCCCGGAGATCCTGCTCTACGGCACCGCCGGTGGCGCGCTCAAGAACCAGGAAATCGAAGCCGCTGGCTCCAGCGACGAAAACACCATGCTCGGCTGGACGGCCGGCGTCGGTACCGACATCAAGATCACCGACAATGTGTTCGGCCGTGTCGAGTATCGCTACACCGACTTCGGCGACAAGGACTTCGACGGTATCGGCAAGGTCAAGTCGACCGACAACCGCGTCACCTTCGGCGTCGGTATGAAGTTCTAAAATCGTCCAAGCCACGACACGAAAAAGCCGGGCCTCGTGCCCGGCTTTTTTGTGATCCCTTATCCAGAGCGGGATGCATTCAGATTGAACTGAGCATCCCGCTCTACCTATTTGTTTTAGCCGCATTCTGCGACGCCGAGTGATTCCACGTGGCTGCAAAATGCTCTAGCTGGGTGCCAAGCAACTCACGCCGGGACGCAGGGTTTCAGCTCCGGAAACTTGTCGTCGAAGCGCGCTGCCCAGCGGACCAGCCGGCTGCGGCCCTTTTCCCATTTTCCGGCAAAGCGCAGCGAGAGATAGCCAAGGCAGGCGCGCAGCGCGAGCTGGCCGGCGGTGATCTTCTTCGGCAGCTTTGGCGGATTGGCGTTGAGCAGATCGAGCGCGCCGGTGATCTTCGCCCATTGGCGGTCGAGCCAAGGCTGGTAGACCATGTCTTCGGGGCGCGTGCGCCGCTCATAGACCATCGACAGCGCGCAGTCGCAGATGCCGTCGGCCAGTGCCTCCAGCACTTCCGCCTCGAGGCGCTTGTCGGGATTGCGCGGGAACAGCGCGTTCTTCGACATGCGGTTGAGATGCTGGGTAATGGCGCGGCTGTCGTGGATCGAGCGGCCGTCGTCGAGCACCAGCACCGGAATCTTGCCGAGCGGATTGGCGTCGATCAGCTCGGCCGGCCTGTCTTCGGTTTTTATCGGCACGAGATCGACTGCGATCCCGGCATAAAGCGCGGCCATGCGCACCTTGGAACTGTAGGGGGACGTGGAGGCGTAGAGCAGTCTGGGCATGATCGGGTCCTGTTGCCGAGTACAGCGCCGCGGGATCCTATTGGACGTGCAGAGGACACCGTAGCGCGTTGATTTTTGTGCACTGTTGACTGGACATGCCGGCATGATCAACAGCCACAGGCGGAAAAACCGGGCGCCACGGCGAACGACCGTTTCCGCCGCGATCTTAAGGCAATGAGCTGCGGCAGTTGCAGCCCAAGAGAATCTGGAACAGATCAGACAGATCCGAACCTAGCCAACCGGCCTTGCACCGAGAATTTCTCCGGGCACAGAGAAATGCCCACCGGACTTCGCCGTACGGCGAAGTCCTGGGAGCTGCGAAAAGCTGTCTTCCCTCCGCCTCTATTCTTGCCCGAGCACTGACCCTGCGAGCGAGGCGCCTTGTCCGGCACCCGCCCTCGACGGTCTTCAGAACTGTCCTCCGCGAGCGAAGAAACGCGATTACTTCTTGGCCTTCGCCTTCGCAGGCGCTGCCTTCGCCTTCGGCTTGGCCGCCGGCGCTGCTTTCTTCACTGCTACCGAAGTCTTCGCTGCAGCCGCTTTCTTTGCCGGCGCAGCCTTCTTGGCCGGTGCAGTCTTCTTTATCGGTGCAGTCTTGGCAGGTGCTGCTTTCTTCGCTGCCGGCTTTGCCGCGGCCTTCGCGGCCGGTTTCTTGGCCGGCGCTGCTTTGGCCTTGGCTGGTGCTGCTTTCTTCACTGCCGGTTTTGCCGCGGCTTTCGCGGCCGGCTTCTTGGCCGGCGCTGCTTTTGCCTTGACCGCGGCGGCCTTCGGCTTGGCAGCAGGTGCTGCTTTCTTCACAGCGGCTGCGGCCTTTGCCGCCACCGCTTTTACTGGTGCTTTCTTTGCCGGTGCCTTCTTTGCCGGTGACTTGGATGCCGGCGCTTTGGATGACTGTTTCGCCATATCATGCCCCTTAGTTGTGCCGACGGCCGTTAATGACCCGGCGCGTAATGCATATCTGACTCGCGCTTGTCTAGCCAGCGAAGCATTAGCATGATTTTTTCAGTTTAAGTTTTGGTTACGGGCGACACACGCTCGTGCTGATTTCGCAAAATGCCGTTGCTGCTCTTCGATCTTTGCCGACGGTTTGCTACAGACATTGTGCGCGCTTTGCCGGACCAATCTTGCTACGAAGCGCTGAAGGTTAGCAAGCGTTTTGCTCGTCGATCATCGACCGGCAACACCATGATGCGGCTGCTTCAACGATCTCATCGTCTTGTCAACCGGACGATCTACACAAGCTGAAAAAGCAAAACGCGGCTCGCTCTGCGCCAGGACCTTGCCTGCGTTCGAGAGGGGCAATTTTTTGCTAAGGTTGACAGATTACTCTATTTAGCAGAGTATTCTGCAGTATGCGGGAGAAGCGCATGTCATTCGCGCAAGATCAAGCGGCGCGGTCCCAGATCAGTGAGACTGAACGCCGGACATCACAGCAGGCCCGATGATGGCTGCCGACGAAATCATCCACCAGAGTGTGCGTCTCAGGATCATGGCCACGCTGAATTCTCTGGAAAGGCGCAAAGCGCTGGAATTCGCCCGATTGAAGACCATCGTCAATGCGACGGACGGCAATCTCGGCGCTCATATCGATACGCTTGCCAAGGCAGGATATGTCGATGTCGAAAAGCTGTTTGTCGGACGCCGGCCGCAAACGCGGGTCAAGGCGACGTCAATCGGACGGCGCGCCTTTCGCGGTCACGCCGCCTTCCTTCGCGCCATCCTCGATGAGGCGGAGCAGCCCGGCAAACGCGTTCAGCGCAGGACGCGGCAGCGGCCGTTGTAGACCATCCAGCGGTCGAAGCCCGCGACGCAGAATTCGACATTATCGCCGATCGAGGCAAAGCCCTGCCCTTCCTCGATCAGATACCAGATGGTGCGGGCGTGTCCGTCGGACAGGCTGACGGTGGCGCCGCAATAGCGGCGGCCGATCGGCCAGGTTTCGTTGGCTGGCAGATAGCGATGCTGGTGGATGCCCTGGAAATCGACAATCTCGACGTCGGGCAGATTCGGCACGTGGTGCACCTGGTAGGAAAAGCGGCTGGTGATCTTGTTCAGCACCCAGGCCTCACCGCAAACGCCGCTGTCTTCTTCGGTATAGACGGCAAGGTCGGCCGCCTTTGCTGCCTGGGTGACAGCGAGGGACGTGCCGAGCGGCGTGCAAAGCGCTATCAGTGCGGCAAGGGCGGAATGGGCGAAGCGAGTCATGGCAGCCTCTTATGGTCGACTGCGTGCACTGTGCGGATTCGCTTGCGCGCGGTCAAGCGGTTGTAGAGACAATGGTTTCTTAGTTTGAAATCGCCTTCAACCAAGACAGGCGCGCGGATAGCTCTGCCGCCCTATGCCGCCAGCCATTCCAGCGTCCAATGCGCCGGTTTTTCGACGACAAGCAATGTGTGCAGGGCCGGCAGCAGCGTGCGCAATTCGCCTTCCAGCGTGAACGGCGGGTTGACCACAACCAGGCCGCTGCCGTCGAGGCTGGGCTCGGCCGATGGCGGCCTGATCTCGAAGCCGATGTCGAGCAGCTTCGGGATGCCTGACTGCACCAGCGCCTTCCGGAAGGCGGCGACCGCCTTGCGGTCCTTGACCGGATACCACAACACATAGATGCCGCCAGGCCAGCGCTTGTGGGCTTTCCGAAGCCCGTCGACGAGGCGGTCGAACTCGCCCTCCTCCTCGAAGGGCGGATCGACCAGCACGAGACCGCGCTTTTCCTTCGGCGGCAGATGCGCGCCGAGCGCCAACCAGCCGTCGAGCTCGATCACCCGGGTCTGGAAATCGCCTTGGAATAGTGCCCTTAGCTTCGCGACATCCTGGCGATGCAATTCGATCGCCGACAGCCGGTCCTGCTTGCGCATGAGATGACGTGCTATCAGCGGCGAGCCCGGGTATTTTTTCACGCCGCCTTCGGGATTGAGCGAACGAACGGCTTCCAGATAAGGCGCCAGAAGTGCTGCCGCCGGCGCGTCGAGCGGGGCACCGACCAGCCGGTCGATGCCGCCTTGCCATTCGCCGGTCTTTTGCGCCTCAGTCGACGATAGATCGTAGCGGCCGATCCCGGCATGGGTGTCGACGACGCGAAACGCCTTGTCCTTCTGTTTCAAATATTCGACGAGCCGGCTCAGCACGACGTGCTTGACGACATCGGCGAAGTTTCCGGCGTGATAGGCGTGGCGGTAATTCACGAGCTAATTCGAGCCCCTGCCCCAGCGCGGCGATGGCGGCTTCGAGTTCGGATTTTGCGGCCGGCCGCCGCCACCGAAACGAAACGCCAGCACCAGCCCGATCAGGCCGACTGCCATCAACGAGAAGCCGACCGGCTGCGCCCGTTGATCGACCTCGCCAACGCCGGAGCGCAGCACTAGGTCCACCGCCCGCATCTCGATGCCCTCGGCGTCACCTGGGCCGACGGTGAAGATGTAGGGGCCGGGGCTGACCGTCGGGATCAGGCCTGCTTCGTCGCGAAAGATCTTGTCCGGCAGTTGCGGGCTGACCTGGCGCGGATTTTCCGAATGGTTGAATTGCAGCGTCGAGGCGAGCACCGTCCTGCCGCCGGTGGCGGCGGTCAGCGTCAGCACGGTGCGCTGTTGCGAGACGACGATACGTTCGGCCCTCGCGGTGAGGTCGACCAGCACCCGCACCGGCGCGTCGCGAGCGGCCAGCGGTACCGTCACCGGCTTGAACCGGCCCTGTTCGTAGACCCGCCAGGTGCCGATCTCATGGCCGGAGAAATTGCTTATCACCCAGGGATAGACGACGCCGATGCCGGTGCCGGCGAGCAGGATCAGAAAAAACAAAAAGCGCATGCGCTCGACTACCTTGCCCGGATATTAGCATTAGCGCCGCCGCGGGCGCATTCCATTTCGTCCAAGAGCATGTCGAGGCCGAGCTCGACGTCGTATCGAATTCGCCGGCGCCAAGATAGACAATAACATGGGGCCCAAAGGTAGGAACCGGTTTTGGGAAAATCCGAATGATCTGAGCGACCGATAAGAAGGATCAGCCCTTCCCGTGCTGAAGGCTCGATTCCAATGCGCGCCTTCCCGTCTCATCGAACAGATGCAAATGTTGCGGCGGGAACGCCACCGTCACCGTCGGACCAGCCGTAAGCGCCCCCCGGTCGAGCGTGAAGACGTTGAATGGCAGGCCATGCAGGCCGAGATGCAGGATGATGCCGAAGCCAGTCGGCTCGATCAGGTCGACCGTCGCCCTCAGGCTGCTCTCCGAGGCCGGCGACATCTCGACATGCTCCGGCCGGATGCCGAGCGTCACCGCCGCGCCCTCCTCCAGTTGATAGTCTGACGAAAGCGCAATCAGCGTTCCATCAGGCAGTCGTGCGCCGGCCGTGCCTGCGCCGACCTCATAGCGTGCCGACAGAAAATTCATGGCCGGCGATCCGATGAAGCCGGCGACAAACAGGTTGGCCGGGCGGTCATAAAGCTCCAGCGGGCTGCCGACCTGCTGCACCACGCCCTCATGCATGGCGACGATCCGGTCGGCCAGTGTCATCGCCTCGATCTGGTCGTGGGTGACATAGATCGAGGTCGCGCCGAGATCGCGGTGCAGCTTCTTGATCTCTGCCCGCATCTGCTCGCGCAAGCGCGCGTCGAGATTGGACAGCGGCTCGTCGAACAGGAATGCCTTGGGTTGTCGCACGATCGCGCGGCCCATCGCGACGCGCTGGCGCTGACCGCCCGACAATGCTTTCGGCCGCCGTGCAAGCAGCGGCTGCAGCTCAAGCTTCCGGGCGGCATTGCTGACAGCGGCCGTGATCTTCTCGCGGGCGGCCTTCCGGATCCGCAGGCCATAGCTCATGTTCTCGGCGACGTTCATATGCGGGTAGAGCGCGTAGGACTGGAACACCATGGCGATATCGCGGTCCTTGGGTGCCCGCTCATTGACGCGCATGCCGTCGATCCGGATCTCGCCTTCGGTCACCTCTTCGAGCCCGGCGATCATGCGCAGCAGCGTGCTCTTGCCGCAGCCCGACGGCCCGACCAGCACCACGAACTCGCCGTTCTTTATCGACAAGTCGACGCCGTGCAGCACGGAGACGATGCCGAAATTCTTGCGGACGTTGCGGATGTCGATTGATGCCATGAAACCTCACTCAGCCCTTGACCGCGCCGGCCGTCAGGCCCTGGACCAGATAGCGCTGGATGAACAGGAAGAAGAGGCAGGCCGGGATCAGCGCCAGCACGCCGGCCGCCATCATCTGCCCGAAATCGACCGAAAACTTCGACACGAAGGTGAGCAGACCGACCGGAAACGTGGCGGCGCTGTTGCCCGAGATCAGCATCAGCGCGAACAGCAATTCGCTCCATGCGGCGGTGAATACAAAGCCCAGCGTCGCGGCAATGCCCGGCAGTGTCAGCGGCAGCACGATCTGGCGAAACGCCATGAATTGCGTGGCGCCGTCGATCTTGGCCGCCTCCTCCAACTCCTTGGGAATGCCGTCGAAAAACGACTGCATCAGGAACGTTGCGAAGGGGATGTTGAAGGCGGTGTAGACGACCACCAGCCCGGTCAGGCTGTTGGTCAGTCCGAGCGGCGAGAGCATCTTGAAGATCGGCGCGACCAGCATCACCAATGGAAACATCTGGGTGAGCAGCATCAGCGCGACCAGCCAGTATTTGCCGCGGAAGGTGAAACGCGACAACGCATAGCCAGAGAGAGACGCGAGCAGCGTCACGATCACGGCCGTCGCACCGGCAACGATCATGCTGTTCCTGAAGAAGACCGGGAATGCACTGTGGGCGAGCACGAAGCGGAAATGTTCGAAGCTCATCCGCGACGGCCACATCCGCACGCCCTCCGAATAGAGCAGGTCGTTCGGCGTCACCGATACTTTCAACAGCCAGAACAGCGGGAACAGCGCAAAGACCACGTAGCAGAGGATCGCCAGGCGGTGCAGCGCGGTGCCGATAGTCGAATACCTGTTCATCTGGTCACCCCCGATCAGGCCCGATCCATCAGGACTTGCCGAAGCATGACGATCAGCATCGAATAAGCGAGCAGCAGGACGAGCAGCACCAGCGCAATGGCCGAGGCATAGCCGAAATCGAGCGCCCTGAAGGCCTGCGTGAAGATGTAGCTCGCGACGATCTGCGTACGGTCGGCAGGCCCGCCGCTGGTCATCACGATGATCAGGTCGGCGAAGTTGGAGATCCAGACGGTGCGCAACAGCACGGTGATCGCAATGGTCGGCGCAAGGAATGGCAACGTGATCGACGTGAACCGCCTGACCGCACCGGCGCCGTCGATCGCCGCCGCTTCGTAGAGGTCGCGCGGGATTGCCTGGAGCGCAGCCAGCAGCGTGATGGCGAAGAAAGGAATGCCCCACCAGACGTTGGCGATGATCGGTCCCCACATAGCAAGCTGCGGATTGGAAAGGATGTTGGCCGGCTCACTCATGAGGCCGAGCGCATAAAGCCAATGCGGCAGCGGTCCGATAACAGGGTTGAACAGCCACGCCCAGTTGAGCCCGGTGAGGAAAGTCGGAACCGCCCAGGGCAGGAACACCAGCGCCTGCGCTATGGCGCGGCCGGCGAACGGCCGGTCGAGCAACAGCGCCAGGATCAGGCCGAATACGAATTGCAGAAAGACGGATGCGCCGGTCCACCACAGTGTGTTGCGCAGCGCGCGGTAGAAATTGTCGTCGTCATAAAGGGTGCGAAAATGATCGAGCCCGACATACCCGCCAGAGAAGGGATTGAGCAAGTGCACGTCGCGGAAGGCGTAGGACAGGCCTAGCACCAGCGGCGCCAGCATGATGGTGACGATCAGAATCAGCGCCGGGGCGGTGTAAAGATATGGCTCGGCGTGGCGCGTGATCCGGTCGACCAGCGACCGGCGGCGCGATTCCGGGAACCCGGCGGTGGCGTCAAAAACCATCAGCTAACGCTTTCGTTCCATTGCCATGGGCAGGTCTGTTGGAGCCGCCCGCGACGGGCGGCTCCAATGCTTGCGGTCCGCCGTTTATTTCTTGGCCAGATATTTCTGCTGCGCCTTGGTCAGATAGTCGGCCCACTGGTTGGCCATCTCCTCTGGCGTGATATCACCGAGCAGTGCCTGTTGACTGGTCTTGATGACCATCGAGTCCTTGAAGAAGGCGAACTCCTCGAGATAGGTCGGCATGACCGTCGGCACCGCATCCTTGTCCTCAAGTTCGGCGAACCAGCCCTTGAACTGCTCGCTCGCGTAGAAGGGATCCTTTTCGGCCGACTTGTGGACTGGCAGCGCTCCGGTGCGTTTGTTCCACTCGATATTGCCCTCGGGCCCTTCGAGCGTTTCGATCAGCTTCCAGGAGAGGTCCTTGTTCTGACTGGCCGCCATCATCGACCAACCGGCATAGCCGATGGTCGGGAACGTCTTGCCGCTCGGCCCTTTCGGCATGGTCGTGACGCCGTAGTCTTCCGGCTTCATCCGCTCGGCGATTGCGATCAGTGCGTCTGGATCCTGATCAAGCATCGCGCAGGTGCCGGTGTAGAAACCGGCGACGATTTCATTGAAGCCCCAGTTGACGCTGTCCTTCGGTGCCAATCCCTTCTTGTACAGATCGACGACCCAGGTCAGTCCCTTGACCCAGCCTTCGCTGTTCATCGTCGAGGTGCCGTCTTCGTTGAAGAACTTGTTGGACCCGGCCATGGTTGCGCCGAACATGATCCAGCCGTTGAGGCCGCCCGGCCCGCCGCGCAGGCAGTAGCCATATTTGCCCGGAAGCTTGGAGACTTTCTCAGACGCCGCCACGAACTCGTCCATCGTCTTGGGCGGCTCGGCGACACCAGCCTCCTGGAACAGCTTCTTGTTGTAGAACATTGCCCGAAGATAGAAGCCGTACGGCAGCATGTAGGCGGTGTTGTTCACGTCGCGGCCGAGTTCAAGCGCGCGATCGGTGAGGCCCGAGGTGTGCTCCCATTTGGCAAGATAGGGTTCGAGGCTCTCGAGAAGGCCGTTGTTGGCATAGAGCGACAGCCAGGTGTCCGGCATCTCCATGACGTCGGGGATTTCGCCGGCGGACACCATGGTCGCGAATTTCTGGAACGCCTCGCCCCAGGGCAGCGAGATGACCTCGACCTTGGTGCCCGGGTTGGCAGCCTCGAATTTGGAGACGATCGATTTCAGGGTTTCGGTGCGCTCGGGGCTGGTGATCACCTCCACGAGCTTCAGCGTCGTGTCGGCGAGTGCGGCACCCGACATCAGTACGGTGGCGAAAGCGGCGATAAGAAGCTTCTTCATTTTCCGTTCCCTTCTTGTCTGGTTGCTTCAGGTCTTTTCTTCGGAAGCGGCGTCGATCGCCGTTTCCAGGTCACTCCACAGCGCCTCGGTTCCCTCGAGGCCGACATGGAGACGCACGGACCGCGGATGGACGCCGAACGCCATTGCGGAATTGGGTTGGGCTTTCTGCTGCAGCACGACCTCGCCGGGCACGATGAGGCTTTCGTGGCCGCCCCACGACACGCCCAGCTTGAACAGCTTGAGGCGGTCGGCAAACGTCCGGATGTCGATGCCGTCGCGGAAGACAAATGAGAACAGGCCAGACGTGCCGGTCAGCCCCGCAGGAAGCAGGTTGGCCAACCCCGGATGGCAGACCTTCTCGACGATCGGATGATCCTGCAGGCGCCGTGCGATTTCGAGGCCGGAGGCCTGATGCGCGCGCATCCGGATCGGCAGTGTGCGCAAGCCGCGAATCAAGAGCCAGGCATCGAATGGCGACAGTTTGCCGCCGAGATATGGATAGGCTTCGCCGCGAATACGGCCGATCAAGTCCTTCGAGCCCGCGACCACGCCGGCCACGACATCGCTGTGGCCACCCAGATACTTGGACGCGGAGTGGACCACAACATCGACGCCGAGCGACAGCGGCCGCTGGAAGACCGGGCTGGCCCAGCTGTTGTCGATAATGGTCGGGATGCCGCGGGACTTTGCCAGCGCAGCGAGCGCACCGATGTCATGGGTTTCCATGACCCAGCTGGTCGGGCTTTCCATATAGAACAGCTTGGCGCCAGGCAGGGCGCTCGCGACAGCCGCCTCGTCGCGCCCGTCGACATAGGTCACCTCGATGCGCATGCGCGCGAGCAGCGTCCCGAACAGCCGGAACGCGTCCGGGTAGATATGCCTGACCGCGACGATGCGGTCGCCCGGCTCGACGAAGCTCAGCACTGCCGACGAGATGGCCGACATGCCGCTTGCAAAACCGATCGCGTCCTCGGCGCCTTCCAGTTTTGCCACCATTTCCTCGAACATGCGCACGGTCGGGTTCAGCCCGCGCGTGTAGGTTGGCCGCACCTTTTCGCCGCGGTATGTCTCGAGCATCTCGTCATAATTCGGGAAGGTGAAGAGCGAGGTCTGCACGATCGGCGGGACGACGGCATCGAAGGCGTTGCCCTCGTCATGTGCGGCGATCAGCGATGCCTGGTCGAAAAAATCGGGACCGCTCATTTCGACATTTCCTCGATATCCTCTTCCACGATCTCGAGGATCTTCAGCGTTTTTGCGCGCGCCAGCTCCGCGTCCCTGGCGACGATCGCATCGAACAGCTCACGGTGATACGGGAACGATCGCCGCGCGAAATCCTGACGGTCGAAAGGATGATCCCAGAAGCGCTCGAACGCTTCGCGCATCTGCCCCAGGAGCTGCCGGAAAAGCGGATTGTGCGTGGCGTCGTAGACCGCCAAGTGAAAGGCCAGGTCTTCCGGCCCCGACGTGCCGGTGGCGAGATGGACGCGCTCCATCTCGATGAGTTTTTCCTCGATCGTTCGCAGATCGTCAACTGTCCGCCGCCGCGCCGCGACCATGCTTGCCTCGGCCTCGATGCCGCGGCGTACCTCGAGGGTATGCAAGAGAGCATCGCGCAGTTCTGCCGTATCGAGCGACAACGGCAAATGGATTGTGCCGGCGGATATCGGTTTCAGCAGATAGGTGCCGCTGCCTTTGCGGGTCTCGGTGACGCCGAGCGCTTCGAAACGCCCCATCGCCTCCCGTATCGTCGAGCGCCCCACGGAAAGTGCAGCCATCAATTCGCGTTCGGTCGGAAGCCGGTCACCGCTCTTCAGCGCAGCGCGCTCGACATAGTCGGCTAGCGCTTCCATAACCTGCTTGCCGCGATCCAACGGCGGGAGCGTGGCGATTGCCACACGCGTGGCAGGTGCCCCGGGCAGTTCGCCGCGCGCTCGCATGGGTACCTACATCCAAAATTGGTCTGACATCTTAGCAGATTTGCGCGCGACCGACCTTTCGTCAAGTGCCTGGGCAGTCCTCAGTTTGCCATTTTGGCTCACGACCGTTCCGGAATCTTAACCTTGCCGCAAAGGCTTCTTCTGCGACGTTGCGAAAATCAGGTGCAAAACTGGGATTTGCGACAGTCGCTTTGAGCCCCAAAGCTATCTTTCAGCCTCATCTTGGAGAGAGGCCATCGAGCAGGAAGTCGAGGCCTTTCCGAAAAGCACCATCCCAATCGTTATCCAACAGCAGACGAGAGCGTTCGATTGTCGGGTAACGTTCGCTGAGACGTGTAAGGCGCTGCTGCGCGGCGGCCCTGTCGTCGTCCGACAAGTCGAAGCTCGCCCGGGTGATGGTGGCGCCCATCACATAGTTCCAGAGCGACCATATCGCGACGTTCAATTCTGCGTCCGCTACACCGGCCCTGGACAACGACTTGCTCAGCAGTTCTAGGCGACTGAGGATGTTCGGGCCTAGCGCCCGGCGCGGCAACAGCGATGCCGACCAAGGATGGCGCAGCATGCTGGCGCGCCAGTCTTCGAGCATATGAACGACTTCTCCGCGCCAGTCTTTAGACTCAACTATTTGCGGCGGTCCGCGATATTCGAGCACCGAGTCGAGCGCCAGATCAAAGACATCCTCTTTGTTATCGACGTGCCAATATAGGCTCATCACGCCCGAGCCGAGGCGATCGGCCAGCCGGCGCATCGTCAATCCGTCGACTCCTTGACCATCCAGCAGTTCTACCGCGGTCGTCACGATACGTTCCCGAGAGAGCGGCGGTTCACTGCGCGGCTCCGGCACAGGCTGGAGCCGCTCATTTATCCTTCGTTTGCTCCGGGCGCCGCTGCGTTTGGCAGCCATCCGTCTCCCTCGCTGTTCAGATGTCGATTTTGACCGGGAACGCAGCGAATGTCGATCTTGAACGATTGACTCGTACGACGTACCATACGATGACTCGTACGTCGCACGAGTCATCGTATGGGCGATGCGGTTAAAGTTCAATCTGCCGGCCGCGAGGGTACGTTGCTCGCGGTCCGCAAAGCCAAAAGAAAATCATGTCACGCACAATTAAGCATCTGCTTCTCGAAGGGCTAATTATCATGACCATCGGAGTTCCCACTGCGACGACAGCGAATGAGAATGATCTCAAGCTGACCATCGTCAATCCACAAAACCTCTACGACCCGTCGCCGAATGGCTACAGCACGGCGGTGATCACGCCCCGCGGAGCCCGGGTGGCCTACATCTCCGGACAGGGCGGCCAAGACAGCACGGGAGCCTTGTCGCCCGACTTCGCTGTCCAGGTCGAGCAAGCCTACGCAAATTTGCGCACCGCCCTCGATGCGCTCGGTGCCAGGCCGGATCAGGTCGCCAAGCTCACGGTTTTCGTGGTCGATCACGATATATCCAAGCTTGAGGTGTTGACCAAGAACGTCAAGAAAATGTTCGGCGAGGCGCTGCCGGCGCAGACCCTGATTCCCGTTCCCAAGCTTGCAATTGACCCCATGCTCTTCGAGGTGGAGGCTGTCGTCATTCTGGATTAGTGGTGCCGGTCGCCTTTCGCAAATATCCTAGGCTTCGCGAATAGTTTCACCCTGTCCATCCAGGTTTGACTGTCGCAAATGTCTCTCGCAAAAATGGGTGTCTCGCGACCGATTTTTTGCGATAGCCGCAAGGGCGCTCGCCACCCGAATGCGGAGGTCATGCATGTGCGGATCGAGGAGCCGAATGTGATGACATTGGATGGTGTGCGTGCCTTGGTATTCGACGTTTTCGGCACTGTCGTCGATTGGCGCAGCGGCGTGGCGCGCGAAGCTGAACCGTTCCTGAAGCGGCATGGAGCAGGATCCGCCATTCCTACCGCTTTCGCGGATGCGTGGCGCAGCCGTTACTCCCCATCCATGGAGGAGGTGCGCAGCGGCCGGCGGCCTTTTACACGGCTCGACGTGCTGCATCGGGAGAATCTGGAAGCTGTTTTGCCGGAATTCGGGGTCGACCCGGCTTCGGTGCCGGCGTCCGAGCTGGACGAACTGAACCTGGCATGGCACCGATTGGAGCCATGGCCGGACGTGGTGTCCGGCCTCACGCGGCTGAAGGCCCGCTATATCATCGCGCCGCTCTCGAACGGCAACATCGTCCTCATGCTCAACATGGCGAAGCGTAGTCGTATCCCCTGGGATGCGATTCTCGGCGCCGAAGTCGTGCAAGCGTACAAGCCGATGCCGCAAGCCTATCTTCGCACCGCTGACGTCCTGGCAATGAAGCCGGATGAGATCTGTCTTGTGGCCGCCCACAATGGCGACCTTGCAGCGGCTCGGGCATGCGGATTGCGAACAGCCTTTGTCCCGCGACCGACCGAGCACGGGTTAGCGCAGACCACGGACTTGCACCCCGATCAGGCCTGGGACCTGGTGGCCAGCGACTTCATTGACTTGGCTGAACGGCTTCAGTCGTAGCGCGTCTCAACGATCAGCAAACCACCCCCTTCAGGCTTCTTCCGGCAGACCTTACGCCTTGCGTTCCCAGCGCCGGTCTGAAGTCTGCTGCCAGTAGGTGACCGCGTGGCCGGCTTCCTTCATCGTCTTCCAGTGCGTGCGCGCCGCCTCGAGCTGGGCCGCATCGTGGCCGTCGAACAGGAACACGGCGCGTTCATAGCCGACAAGCTCCGGCGGCACCGCGCCGTCGACCAGAAAGCGTATCTTCGCCTCGTTCGGATTGTCCTGGCCGGTTGTCAAAAGGATCGGCTGCTCGGCCAGATAGGATTCGCGGTCCGTCGCATGCGCCAGGAACGAATCGTCCCTGAAGGTCCATAGATGCTGGTCCAGCACGTCGCGCCGCTCCTCGGTGCCAGTCTGCACCACGGCACGCCAACCGCGATCGACACTGCGTTCGAGCAGGCCGGGCAGCGCATCCTCCAGCGTCGATTCGGTGAGGTGATAAAACAGGACGTCGGCCATGATCGCGCCTTGAAAGCCCTCACCCCTCGTAGTTGTCGCGCACCAGCCGGTCGAGCAGCCTGACGCCGAAGCCGGAGGCCCATGACTGGTTGATCTCGCTGGACGGCGCGCCCAACGCGGTGCCGGCGATGTCGAGATGCGCCCAGGGCGTATCCTTGACGAAGCGCTGCAGGAACTGCGCCGCGATGATGGCGCCGCCATAGCGGCCGCCGATATTCTTCATGTCGGCATTTTTCGAGTCGATCAGCTTGTCATATTCGGTGCCGAGCGGCATCCGCCACACTCGTTCCTGCGTCGCCTGCCCGGCGCTCGTCAGCCTGTTCGCCAATTCGTCATTGTTGGAGAACAGGCCGGCATAGTGCTGGCCGAGCGCGACCATGATGGCGCCGGTCAGCGTCGCCAGATTGACCATGAATTTCGGCTGGAAACGATCGTTGCAGTACCACAGTGCATCGGCCAGAACGAGGCGGCCTTCGGCGTCGGTGTTGAGCACCTCGATGGTCTGGCCCGACATCGACGTGACGATGTCGCCGGGGCGCTGCGCATGGCCGTCGACGGCATTTTCCACCAGCCCGATTACGCCGACGACATTGGCCTTGGCCTTGCGGGCGGCCAGCGCGTGCATGAGCCCGGTCACCGCGGCCGCGCCGCCCATATCGCCCTTCATGTCCTCCATGCCGGAGGCGGTCTTTATCGAATTGCCGCCGGTGTCGAAAGTGACGCCTTTGCCGACGAAAGCAACCGGGCTGTCCTTGGCCTTACCACCGTTCCATCGCATGACAGCCAGGCGGGCGCCACGCGGCGAGCCTTGCGCGACGCCGAGCAGCGCGCCCATGCCGAGCTTCTTCATGTCCTTCTCGACCAGGATCTCCACCGTGATGCCGAGCGCTTCCAGTTCGTTGACGCGGGCGGCGAACTCCACTGGTCCGAGTATATTGGCCGGTTCATTGACCAGATCGCGCGCCAGGAGTACCCCGTCGATCACCGCCACCTCGTCGGCGAAGGCCTTTTTCGCCAACGCCGGATCGGTGGTGTGGATGGTCACCTTGACCGGCTTTTTGGGCTCGGCCTTCTTGCCGTCGCGCTGGCCGTCGCCATTGTCTTTTTTCGTCTTGTATTTGTCGAAGGCATAGCTGCGCAGAAGGATGCCCGCGGCAAGCTGTGCCGCTTGCCTGCCGCCGACGTCAGCACCCGCAAGATCGAGCACGACGGCCACCTCTGTTGCCTTGCGCAAGGACGCAGCGATAGTGCCGCCAAGCTTGAGCCAGGCATGATCGTCGAGCCCCGAGACCTTGCCAGCGCCGACCGCCACCAGCCGGTCGAGCGATGTGCCCTCCGGCGCCAGCACTTCGACCAGGCCGGCAAACTTGCCGGAAAAGTCGGCTACTGGAAACGCCCGCTCCAGGGTCTTTGCCGGATCGCAAGCCTTTGCCGCGTCGCCGAGACCGCTATCGTTGGCCGCCAGCACGAAGACACTGCCCTTTTTGGGCGCCGCGAATTTGGCGAAGGCGATCGAAGGTCTCGAAGTCATCATGTCCTGCTTTCGGGAACGGCGTTGGGTTTTTGGGAGAGTACCTTGGCGAAACTAGATATTTGGCTGTTTCCGACCGGAAGCACCACCCTATTTTTTAATCATCGCCCCTGCCTGACGATCTGCTGGGAGACTGCCTTGGCCTGGATCCGGGCATTGGCGAAGCAACCGCGAATGCTGGCCGAATGCCGGTAAACCACAGGCCGGGCAATCTCGTCGCCGTTGCAGCCACGGCGGTCATAACCGAGAGATCGGCGCGACATTTGGTCGTTTTCCGGCATTTGGCAAGACTTTGCCGGAATCCGATCCCATATGGCGGATGGAATCGATGGCGATTCGTCGCGGTACGGCCCCGCTTTCCTGCCGCAACGTGTTGTTAACCATTGATGTTCGCCCTTTCTTATCCATTGCCACCGACACTCCGGCCCACCGGAAATATCGATGTGGGACGGGAACCAGATCGAACCGCCAACGGACCGGTTGTACAGGCGTCGCCGGGCGACTACCTTGTCTGGAGGCATGATGCCGTTCGGCAAAATCGAGAAAAGCCTTCATGAAGGTCGTTGAGCGCTACATCATGCGTCGTACGTTGGCGGTCTTCCTGGCAGCGCTTATCTGGACGCTGGCGATCGTGTGGACGACGCAGGTGCTCGCCCGCATCGACCTCGTCACTGACAGCGGGCAGTCGGCGCTGACCTTCTTCGAGGTCGCTGCGCTGATCATTCCGTCCATCGTCCCGGTCGTCGTGCCTTTCGCCCTGGTGGTCGCGGTCGCTCAGACATTGAGCGCGATGAATTCCGATTCTGAGCTTGCCGTCTTGAACGCCGCGGGCGCTTCGCGCTGGACCATCGTCAGGCCGATCATGCTCCTGGCGCTGGCGGCCAGTGTTTTTTCGTTCGCCGTCGACAATGGCGTCGATCCCTATGCACGACAGAAAAACCGCGAACTGGTGGCGTCGTCGCGCGCCGATCTGTTGTCGCTGATTATCCAGGAAGGCACCTTCCGCAAGATCGATGACGGCCTGTTCCTGCAGATTGGCGAGCGGCTTCCGGACAACCGCCTTGGCGGCATTTTCGTCGCCGATTCACGCGAAGAAGGCGTCAACCTCATCTACTACGCCAAGGGGGGCGCCATCATCGAAAGCGGCGACGAGAAGGTGCTGATGATGAACGACGGCGTCATCCATCGCGAAACACTGGCCGGCGATCTTTCGGTCATCCGGTTCACCTCCTATGCCTTCGACCTGTCCGCCTTCATGTCGGCTTCATCGGACGTCTTGCTTTTACCGAAGGACCGGACGACCCAGTACCTGCTCAATCCCAGTCCGAACGACAAGGTGTTCCAGAAAAGGCCGAACAAGTACCTGGCCGAGCTCCACCAGCGTTTTTCCGAATGGTCCTATTCACTCGTCTTCGCGCTGATCGCGCTTGCGGTCGCGGGAGACGCGCGCTCCCATCGCGAGGCGCGCATTCATCCGTTGATCACGGCGATCGCGATTGCGCTTTTCGTGCGCTGGCTTGGTTTCTTTGCCGCCGGCAAGGCCGACAACGTTCCGCAATATGCCTATATGGTCTATGGCGTCCCTATCGCGGCATCCGCGGTCGCGACATGGTTCATCGTCTCCAACCGGACCATGGAACTGCCGGTCGCCTGGGCCGACTGGATGACGAATTTCGCCGGCCGCTTCGGTGACGGCTGGAGCGCCCTGAAGCTCCGCTTCGCCGGGCGCGGCGCTTCTGGCCAAGGGGCCGGCTGATGGGCTGGACACGCTAATGGGCTGGACTCTGGGCAGATACTTCTTCTTCCGCTACGTGACGATCACCATCTGGTTCTTCATCGGCCTCCTGGCGCTTGTGTTCCTGATCGACTTCACCGAGCTTTCCGGCCGCACGACTGGCTTGCCGGGTTTCACCTATGGCACGGCGTTCGCCATTTCAGGGTTGCGGATGCCGATGATCATGCTGCAGACGGTGCCGTTCGTCGGCCTGTTCTCGGCGATGGCGACGCTGGTCTCGCTCAATCGCAGATATGAACTGGTCATCGCGCGTTCCGCCGGCGTGTCCGCATGGCAATTCCTGCTGCCGTGCTGCATCGGGGCGCTGCTGTTCGGGGTGTTGTCGGTCGGCGTCATCAATCCGATCGCAGCGTACGCGTTTTCCTGGTCCGAAAAAATCGAAACCCAGCTCCGCTCCGGCAAGTCGAACATCGTGTCGGCCGACGCCGAGCCCTGGATCCGGCAGAAGACCAGTTCCGGCGATACCATCATCGGCGCGCGCGCCATTCTCAATCAGGGCCTGGAGATGGCCGACACCGTCTTCTTCGTCCTCAACCCGCAAGGCGACATCGTCGAACGCAAGGACGCGGTGCACGCCTATTTGCGGGATGGCTACTGGGAACTGCAGGACGTCAAGGTTTTCCGGGACGGCAACATTCAATCGGTGGCAAGCGACCGGGTGCCGACCAATCTCAAGCCCGAATTCGTGCAAGAAAGGCTGGCGCGCCCGGAAACCATCCCTTTCTACGATCTGCCCGGCAAGATCGAGGTTGCCCGCTCCTTCGGCCTCAAGGCAAATGCCTTTGCCATGCAGTTCGATTCGCTGGTGGCGTTGCCGTTCCTTCTCGTCGCCATGACGCTGATCGCCGCAACGGTGTCGATGCGATTTGCGAGGATGGGACAATCCGCGACGATGATTCTGGGTGGCGTCCTGGCCGGGTTTCTGCTTTATGTCGTGACAGTGCTGGTCAAGGCATTCGGCGTGGCGGGATTCGTACCCACAGTCGTGGCTGCATGGGTTCCGGTTGTCGTGGCTATGTTCTTCGGGGTGACTTTCTTGCTGTACAAGGAAGACGGCTAGTGAGGGGGGCGGTTTTGCGCATCCATAGGCAGGCCGGTTTGGCGCGCCTCTATGGGGCGAGCGCCTTGGCATGCCTGCTCGCTTGTGTCGTCCCGAATATCCCGGCTTTTGGCCAGGATATCAGCGGCATGGCAGCCGACGTCCCCGCCGGCTCGCAAATGCTGCTGGCGGCAGATACGCTGGTCTATGACAACGACAACCAGACAGTGACGGCCGTCGGCGGCGTGCAGATCGATTATGGCGGCAACCGCCTCGTCGCGCAGCGGGTCGAATACAATCGCAACACCAAGCGGCTCGTCGCCAGCGGCAATGTCGAGGTCGTCAACAGCGACGGCACCAAGATCTATTCGCAGCACGTCGACATCACCGACGATTTCGCCGACGGCTTCGTCAACGCGCTGCGTGTCGAAACCGTCGACAAGGCCTATTTCGCCGCCGAAAGCGCGGAACGCATGGGCGGCGTGCTGACGACGTTCCACAACGGCGTCTACACGGCCTGTGAGCCGTGCGAGGACAAACCCGACAAAGCGCCGACCTGGCGCATCAAGGCCAGAAAGATCATCTGGAACGGCGAAAAGAAGACGGTTCGGTTCGAGAATTCGAATTTCGAGTTCTTCGGCTTTCCGCTCGCCTATCTGCCGGCTTTCGAGATTGCCGACCCGACCGTCAAGCGCAAGAGCGGCTTCCTGATTCCAGGCATCGCCTACAAGAGCGATCTCGGCGTCGGCGTCAAAGTCCCCTATTATTTCGCGCTCTCACCGACCTACGACCTGACCGTCACCGGCAGCGGCTACACCAAGCAGGGCTTTCTCGGCGAAGCCGAGTGGCGCCAGCGCTTCAACAACGGCCAGTACAGCCTGAAGATCGCCGGCATCCGGCAAGTGGATCCCGACGAGTTCATCGACAGCGACGGGCACAATGTCGATTCGGGTGCGGCCGGCGATCCGAACAAGTTCCGCGGCATGATGGGCACCAAGGGCCAGTTCGCCATCAATCCGCGCTGGGACTTCGGCTGGGATGTCCTGCTGCAGACCGACAAGAACTTCTCCCGCACCTACGCCATCGAAGACTTCAACGACAGCGTGCATCACTCCTCGATCTACCTGACCGGCCTCAACGGCCGCAACTATTTCGACGTGCGCGCCATGCGTTTCGAGGTCCAGGAAGAGACGCTCTCTGACGATCCGACCGCGCGCGCCGGCAAGCAGCCCTGGGTGCTGCCCTCGCTCGACTACGCCTACATCCCCGACATGGCGGTGGGCGGCGGGCAGTTGTCGTTCAATGTCAACGCGCAGGCCATCAGCCGCGACAGGCTGGACAGGGTCCTTGCCGATCCGAACAACGCTGCGTCCGTGACTAGTGTACGCGGCATCGATGGCCAGTCGGGCCGTCTCACCGCCGAAGCGGAATGGAAGCGCACCTTCACCACCGATGGCGGGCTGCTGCTGACGCCGCTGCTGGCGCTGCGCGGCGACGCCGGCTATGTCAATGCCTCTTCGGGATCGCTCAATGCCATCAATCAGATGGCGTCTAACCTCGGCGTCGACGACGATATGCGATCGTCGCTCGCCCGCTTCATGGCGACCGCCGGGCTGGAAATGCGTTGGCCGGTGCTGTTCTCCTCAACCAGTTCCAGCCACGTATTCGAGCCGATGGCGCAGGTGTTCGTGCGTCCGAACGAGCAATATGTCGGCGGCCTCGCTGTCCCCAATGAGGACGCGCAGAGCTTTGTCTTTGACGCCACGACATTGTTCGAGCGCGACAAGTTCTCCGGTTACGACCGCTTGGAAGGCGGCACGCGCGCCAATGTCGGGCTGCGCTATTCCGGCGCCTATGACAATGGCTGGAGCACCAACGCGCTGTTCGGCCAATCCTACCAGCTTGACGGCCAGAACTCCTTCGCCGCGCCGGACCTGGTCAACGTCGGCGCCGATTCGGGCCTGGAGACCGCGACCTCCGATTATGTCGGCCTTGTCGGCTTCAACAGCCCCAGCGGCCTGTCCGGCTCGGTCAGCGGCCGGTTCGACGAGCAGAGCTTCGAGGTTCGCCGCGCCGAGGTGAAGGCAGCCTATTCGGGCCTGCCGATTTCGTTCAGCGCCAAATACGCCTTCATCCAAGCGCAGCCGCTCTATGGCTTCACGACCGATCGCCACGAGGTCACGCTCGGCGCCTCGACGCAACTTGCCGAGAATTGGCGTGTCTTCGGTACCGGCACCTACGATCTGGAGCAAAGTGTCCTGGTCAAGGACGGGGTCGGCTTTGCCTATAGCGATTCATGTTTCACCTACTTGATGACATTCTCGGAATCCCGCGACCTGAGCACCAAGGAAGTGTCGCAGAACATCGGTTTCAACCTGTCGTTCCGCACGCTCGGCGATTTCGGCTCGACACAAAGCTCCTTCAACGCTGTCCAGTAGCAGGCGCCTGGCCAATAACAGACGGCGGCACGGGCGGCCGGCCAACGCATCGGCCGAAAATCGGAATTGATTTTCAGAAAGCACGATGCGTAGATTTCAAAGGGTTAGAGCGTATCTTGTGCGTCCAAGTGGACGCACATCGCTCCTAACGACATCGTTTCGCCGCATAGCGCAGGCACGGATTTCAGCTCCCTCAAAATGGGATAGAATTGGGCCGGAACCGAGATAGAATTGGGATGCTTTCGATGAGGAAATACCTCTTTTCGGCAGGGTTCGCGCTGCTGGTGGCGGCGACCTCGGCCTCGATCACCATGATGACGCCGCCGGCTTTCGCCAGCCAGATCAAATACGTCGTCAACAACGTACCGATCACCACCGGCGACATCCAGCATCGGGCTGCCTTCCTGCGCCTGCAGCGCAAGAAAGGCGACGCCGCCCAGGAGATGATCGAGCAGACGCTGCGCGTCGCCGAAGCCAGGCGTCTCGGCATCCGCATCGGCGACGCCCAGGTCGACGCCGCCTATCAGCGCTTTGCCACGACCAACAAGATGCAGCTCAAGCAACTCGACGGCGTCATGGCGCAGTCCGGCGTCGGCAAGGAGCATTTCAAGGAATTCATCCGCTCCCAGATGGCCTGGAACCAGGCGCTGACCGCGCGCCATCGCTCCGACAGCGGCGGCGCCATGAGCGAGCAGGACGTGGTCAGGCGCATGCTCGACAATGGCGGCACCAAGCCGACCGCCATGGAGTACATGCTGCAGCAGGTCATCTTCGTTGTGCCGGCGGCCGAGCGCAGCGCGACGTTGGCCAAGCGCAAGCGCGAGGCCGACGCCATGCGCGCCCGCTTCAACGGCTGCAACACCTCGCGCGAATTTGCCAAGGGCCTGATCGACGTCACAGTTCGCGATCTCGGCCGGATACTGGCGCCGCAATTGCCGCCGGACTGGGCCGACCAGATCAAGGCCACCAAGGTCGGCGGCGCCACCCCCACGCGCGAAACAGACCGCGGCGTCGAGTTCATCGGCATCTGTTCGTCGCGCGAAGTGTCCGACGACAAGGCCGCCCAGATGGTATTCCAGAGCGAAGGCGCGAGCGGCAAGGACGCCGACGAGCTCTCCAAGAAATATGTCGAGGAGTTGCGGAAGAAAGCCCGCATCGTCGAGCGCTGAAGTCGCCAGAGGCAGCACTGCCGCTGGCGCTGAGCGCCGGCGATCCATCCGGCGTCGGGCCGGAAATCGCCATTGCCGCCTGGCAGGCGCGCGACAGCGCCGCTGTGCCGCCCTTCTATCTTATCGCCGATCCGGCGCTGATTGCCGCACGGGCGCGCCTGCTCGGCGCCGATGTGCCAATCACGGAAATAATGCCAGCCGAAGCGGCGCGCGTCTTTGCGCGCGCCCTGCCCGTCATGCCGCCTGTCGCCCGCTTCGTCGACAACCCCGGACGGCCGGACCCAGCCAACGCCGCCGGCATCATCGAGGCCATCGACCGCGCTGTTGACGACTGCCTTGGCGGCCGCGCAGCGGCAGTCGTCACCTGCCCGATCGCCAAGAAACCGCTCTATGATGCCGGCTTCCGTTTCCCCGGCCACACCGAATATCTGGCGCATCTGGCGACGCTCCACACCGGCGCACAAGCGATGCCGGTGATGATGCTTGCCGGTCCCCAGTTGCGCACGGTCCCGGTCACTATCCACATTGCGCTGTGCGAGGTGCCGAAAGCACTGACCACGGACTTGATCGTCGCGACCGCCCGCGTCACCGCCGCCGACCTCGAACATCGCTTCGGCATCGCCAAGCCGCGGCTTGCCATTGCCGGACTCAATCCGCATGCCGGCGAAGGCGGCGCGATGGGCGCCGAGGACGAGCACGTCATCCGCCCGGCGATCGACAGGCTGAGGGCGGAGGGCATCGACGCTTTCGGGCCGTTGCCGGCCGACACGCTGTTCCATGCCCGTGCCCGAGCCGGCTACGATGTGGCGCTGTGCATGTATCACGACCAGGCGCTGATCCCGGCCAAGGCGCTGGCGTTCGACGAGGCGGTCAACGTCACGCTCGGCCTACCCTTCATCCGCACCTCACCGGATCACGGCACGGCCTTCGATATCGCCGGCAAGGGCATCGCCCGGGCCGACAGCCTGATCGCGGCGCTAAGGCTCGCCCGCAGGCTTGCCGACACCGAGACGAAGGCTGCCGCCGCATGAGCCTTTGCATGAGAGCGGTCGCATGAGCATCGACGGGCTGCCGCCGTTGCGCGCGGTGATCGAACGCCATGGGCTGCAGGCGAAAAAGGCGCTCGGCCAGAATTTTCTGCTCGACCTCAACCTGACCGGCAAGATCGCGCGCGCCGCCGGCGATCTGACGGACGCCACGGTAATCGAGGTTGGTCCGGGTCCCGGCGGCCTAACCCGGGCGCTGCTTTCCCACGGCGCTGGTCGGGTCATCGCCATCGAGCGCGACGAGCGTTGCCTGGCAGCGCTTGCGGAGGTGTCAGACCACTATCCGGGCCGGCTCGAGATCATTGCCGGCGATGCGCTGAAAACGGATTTTGCAGCGCTTGCCAAAGGCGCACATGGGGGCAATGGATCTGTGAGGATCATCGCCAACCTGCCCTACAATATCGGCACCGAACTTTTGATACGCTGGCTGACCGTCGCCGAGTGGCCACCCTTCTATGCATCGATGACGCTGATGTTCCAGCGCGAGGTGGCCGAGCGCATCGTCGCTCGCCCCGGCAGCGATGCCTATGGCCGGCTCGGCGTGCTGGCTGGCTGGCGGACGGAGGCAAAAATCGCTTTCGACGTGCCGCCGCAAGCGTTCACGCCGCCTCCCAAGGTGGTGTCGTCGGTGGTGCATCTGGTGCCGCGGGCAAGTCCCCTGCCCACCGAGGTCAAGAAGCTCAGCCGCGTCACCGAAGCGGCTTTCGGCCAGCGCCGTAAAATGCTGCGGCAGAGCGTCAAGAGCCTCGGCGGCGAAGCCCTGCTCACCCGCGCCGGCATTGACCCGACGCGGCGCGCCGAAACGCTTGACGTCGAGGAATTCGTGCGACTGACCAACGCGGTTTAGCTCTCTTCTCCCCGTTTGCGGGGAGAAGATGCCGGCAGGCAGATGAAGGGCAGCGCGAACCAACGAAGGAGCGGCGCCGCCCCTCATCCGGCCCTTCGGGCCACCTTCTCCCCGTGAACGGGGAGAAGGAAGAGGCATCAATCCGTCTTCTCGTCGAGCAATCCCGAGACGAAATCGAACAGGCCGGGCCGGCGATCGCGTCTGAGCCGCTCGGCGGTGACAATGCCGCGCACTTCGGCGAAGGCACGGTCGAGATCGTCGTTGATGATGACGAAATCATATTCCTTCCAGTGCTCGATCTCGTTGCGGGCGTTCTTCAGACGCGTCTCGATCACCGATTCCTGGTCCTCGGCCCGGCGCTTCAGCCGCGCCTTCAATTCTTTCATCGAGGGCGGCAGGATGAAGATCGAGACGATGTCGGCGCGCATCTTCTCCTTGAGCTGCTGGGCGCCCTGCCAGTCGATGTCGAACAGCATGTCGCGGCCCTGTGCCAGCGCCAGTTCGGCCGGTTCACGCGGCGTCGCATAGCAATTGCCATGCACTTCGGCCCATTCGAGCAGTTCGTCGGAATCGCGCAGCCGCTCGAACTCACGCATGGTGCGGAAATGATAGTGGACGCCTTCGATCTCGCTGCCGCGGCGCGGCCGCGTGGTGACGGAGACCGACAGTTCGAGACTGGAATCGCTCTCCAGAAGATTGCGCGCGATGGTCGACTTGCCGGCGCCGGACGGCGACGACAGCACGAGCATCAAACCCCGGCGGCGAATGCGGGAACCCAAGTCCCTGGCAACCATAGGCTCCTTGGCGACCATCAGGGCTACTCCAGATTCTGGACCTGTTCGCGAAACTGGTCGACGACCGCCTTCAGCTCCAGCCCTATGGCGGTGATCGCAGCGGCGTTCGACTTCGAACACAGCGTATTCGATTCGCGGTTGAATTCCTGCGCCAGAAAATCGAGCTTGCGGCCGATGGCGCCGCCGCCTGCCAGCAGCACCCGACCGGACGCCACATGCGTCTTCAGTCGGTCGATCTCCTCGCGGATGTCGGCCTTGGTAGCCAGGAACGCCGCTTCCATATGCAACCGGCTGGCGTCGAGATTGGCGGAAGCATCCATCAGCAGCCGAACCTGCTCGGCAATCCGTTCACGGATCACCGCCGGCTCGCGCGACGGATCGGCCTCGGCGCGCAGCGTCAGCGCCTCGATAGCGTCGATATGGCCGGACAGCAGCGAGCGCAGGGCGGCTCCCTCGCCCTGGCGTGCCTGCTCCAGCCCGCCCAGCGCCACTTCGAGCGTTGAAAGAATCGCGTTGTCGAGCGCCGCCCGCGCCTCTTCGGTTTCGGTGGTTTCAGGGATGTCGAGCACGCCGCGTAGCGAAAGCAGCCCGTCGGCTGTCGCAGGCGCTGCGCCGAACTGCTCCTGCAGCCGCTTGGCCAGCCCGGCCAGATCCCTCAGGAAGTCCTCGTTGACCACGGGCTGCGCCTGCTGGCCGGCGGCGCGGCCGACGGTCAGCGTTGCCTGGAAATTGCCGCGCGCAAAGCGCTTTTGGACTGTCTGCCTGACGGCCGGCTCCAGCCGCTCGAGGCCCTGCGGCAGCCGCAGTCTGACCTCGGCGCTCTTGCCGTTGACCGACTTGACCTCCCAGGCGATCGACGTGCCGTCATGTTCGGCGACGGCCCGTGCAAAACCGGTCATGCTCTGCAAATTCATGATGCCCTTGCTTCCCCCTGGCGCATGAGCCCGGAAGCGGTTCCGGGCCAGACCATGCGCGGCTTCAAATGACGGAGCGCCTTCGCCGAATCGGACGCAAGAGGCTCCTGATCACAAAATCAGCACGTCCCTGCCGTCAAACGAATCGGAGGGACGATCCCAGAACCGTCCGGCGCTACTGCGCCGCCGCTCCCGCATCGCCGTCGTCGCCGCCGTCCACCGGCGCATCGGTCTGACCTTCCACCTTGGCGGCGTCGGCCTTGGCAGCACCGGCCTTGGCGGCCTCATCGGCCAGCTTCTTCTGCAGCGCCCGGTAGCGGGCGACGTTCTCGTTGTGCTCGGCGAGCGTCGCGGCAAAGACGTGACCGCCGGTGCCGTCGGCGACGAAATAGAGGTCGTCGGTCTTCGACGGGTTGGCCACCGCCTCCAGCGCCGCGCGGCCAGGATTGGCGATCGGCGTCGGCGGCAAGCCATTGATCAGATAAGTGTTGTAAGGCGTCGGCTTCTTGATGTCCGACTGGTAGATCGGGCGGTCCGCGGGTTTGCCCTTGCCGCCGAACAGGCCGTAAATAATGGTCGGATCGGACTGCAGCCGCATGCCCTTGGCCAGCCGATTGAGAAAGACGGCGGCGACCCGTGAGCGTTCGTCGCCCTTGCCCGTCTCCTTCTCGACGATCGAAGCCAGGATGACGAAGTCGTCGACATTGGCCAGAGGCAGATCGGGGGCGCGTCGCTGCCAGACGTCCTCGACCAGCTTCTTCTGATCCGCCAAAAGCTTATCGACCATCTGCTGGCGTGTCGCGCCGCGGGTGAAACGCAGCGTGTCGGTAGCAAGGCTGCCCTCGGGTGGAATGATCGCCGGCATATCGCCGTCGAGCGCTGCCTGATCGGCGATGCGCTGCAGCGCCTGCTCGACCGTCAGTCCCTCGGGGACGGTCAGCGAATACATCACCGACTTGCCGCTCTTCAGCAACTCCATGATGTCGCGCATGGAGGCCTGCGGTTTGATCTCGTATTCGCCGGCCTTCAGTGCCGAATCATTGCCAAAGGCACGCACGCCAAGGCGGAAGATGCGCGCGTCGCTGATCAGTCCGCGCCGCTCGAGCTGCTCTGCAATTTCCTGGACGCCGGTGTTCGGCTTGACCAGGAAAGTGTCGGCATTGGCAGACGGGCCGGGCTCGTTGAATTCCTGCTTGCCGAAATACAATGCAAAACCGGCCGCCAGAACCAACAGCATCACCAAGGAGATGACGAAGTTCATGAACACAACGAACTGGCTGCGCGAGGCGCGCGAGCGCTTGGGCGGCGGCGTGCCGGCTTCAGGCCGCAATGCCTCGCTGGCCGTCTTCGGCACGATCGGACTCGACGGTGTGGATCGTCGCCCGAATTCCCCGTTGTCCGCCGCATTCGTGTTCATGGCGCCCTACCGTTTGGTCCTGCAACGAATCCCCTTGGGCAGAGTAGGGGCGAATATGGCAAAATTGACGGCAGGCATACACCGTGCCGGCCGGCGGACCGGTCAGCCATTGTAGCGCTGGAAAACCAGCGAGGCGTTGGTGCCGCCGAAGCCGAAGGAATTGGACAGCGCCACGTCGATCTGGCGGGCGCGCGGCTTGTGCGGCACCAGGTCGATCGCCGTTTCGCGTTCCGGATTGTCGAGATTGATGGTGGCCGGCGCGATGTTATCGCGAATGGCGAGGATCGAAAAGATCGCCTCGGCGGCGCCCGCCGCACCCAGAAGATGGCCTATCGACGACTTGGTCGACGACATCGATATTTTCGACGCGGCGTTGCCGACCAGCCGCTCGACGGCGCCGAGCTCGATCGTGTCGGCCATGGTCGAGGTGCCGTGCGCGTTGATGTAGTCGACGTCTGCGGGCGTCAGCTTGGCCCGGTTCAGCGCCGCAACCATGCAGCGGAAGGCGCCGTCGCCATCTTCGGCCGGCGCGGTGATGTGATAGGCATCGCCGGTCAGGCCGTAACCGGTGACTTCCGCATAGATCTTGGCGCCGCGAGCCTTGGCGTGCTCCAGCTCCTCCAGAATGACGACGCCGGCGCCCTCACCCATGACGAAGCCATCGCGGTCGCGGTCATAGGGACGCGAGGCCGTTTCCGGAGCGTCGTTGCGGTCGGTCGACAGCGCCCGGCAGGCCGCGAAACCGGCGATCGACAGCCGCGTCACCGGCGCTTCCGCGCCGCCTGCGACCATCACGTCGGCATCGCCCCACATGATCAGCCGGGCAGCATCGCCGATGGCGTGCGCGCCGGTGGAGCAAGCGGTGACGACAGCGTGGTTGGGGCCTTTCAGCCCATGCCGGATCGAAACCTGGCCGGATACGAGATTGATGATCTGGCCGGGGATAAAGAACGGGCTGATGCGGCGTGGACCGCGCTCCTTCAGGATCATCGCGTTCTCGGCGATGCCTTCGATGCCGCCGATGCCGGAGCCGATCAGCACCCCGGTGGCGCACTGCTCCTCATGCGACTTCGGCGCCCACCCCGAATCCTTCAGCGCCTCGTCGGCAGCCGCGATCCCGTAGAGGATGAAGTCGCCGATCTTGCGCAGTTCCTTCGGCTCGAGAACGGCCTCGGGATTGAAGGTGGCGTTCTCACCATTGCCGCGCGGAATGACGTGGGCGACCTTGCAGGCAAGATCCTCCACCTCGAACTCGGTGATGCGCTTGGCTGCGCTGCGGCCGGTCAGAAGCTCCTTCCAGCCATGCTCGAAGCCCACGCCGAACGGCGAAAGCAGCCCAAGGCCCGTGACGACGACACGCCTCATCGCAGGTCCTCCTCGGTGGTGACTGCAAATAGCGTCAGGCCGAAGCCTTATCGATGTACTTCACCGCATCGCCAACAGTCAGAATAGTTTCGGCCGCATCGTCCGGGATCTCGACGCCGAATTCTTCTTCGAACGCCATGACGAGTTCGACCGTGTCGAGACTGTCCGCGCCCAGATCATCGATGAAGCTCGCCTGCTCCGTCACCTTGTCGGCATCGACGCCAAGGTGCTCGATAACGATCTTCTTGACGCGCTCTGCGGTGTCACTCATTTGGGCATCCTCGTCTTTTGTTTGTCTGTCTTCGTTAGCGGGCAGAATGCCGCTAATCAAGCTGAAAGATGGTCCTGTCGGAAACGCAACGGCACCGGACCGGTTTTTGCCCGAACCGCCGGGTTGCGGGCCGCATTACACGAAAATCGGCCTGGGTCCAAGGCGAAAACGGGTGTTTTCCCGCAACTGTCAAATCATCGCCATGCCGCCATTCACATGAATGGTCTGGCCGGTGACATAGGCAGCTTCGTTGGAGGCGAGGTAGGCGACGGCGGAGGCGACTTCGGCGCTGGTGCCCATGCGCCGTGTCGGGATCGCCGCCATGATCGCCTCTTTCTGCTTGTCGTTGAGCTTGTCGGTCATCGCCGATTCGATGAAGCCCGGGGCGACGCAGTTGACAGTGATGTTGCGGGTGGCGATCTCCTGCGCCAGCGACTTGGAAAAGCCGATCATGCCGGCCTTGGAGGCGCAGTAATTGGTCTGGCCGGGATTGCCGGTAACGCCAACCACAGAGGTGATGTTGATGATGCGGCCGTGCCGGCGCCGCATCATCGGATGGGTGAGTTCGCGGGTCAGCCGGAACACGGCGGTCAGATTGACCTCGAGCACCGTATCCCAGTCGGCGTCCGCCATGCGCACGAAAAGGCCGTCCTTGGCGATGCCGGCATTGTTGACAAGAATGTCGACGCCTTCGAGATCGGCCTCGACCTTCTGGCCAAGCGCCTTGACCTCGTCGCGATTGGAAAGGTTGGCCGGGAACAGCTTGACCCGGTCGCCGAGCTCGGCGGCCAGCGTCTCCAGCTTTTCGACGCGGGTGCCGTGCAGGCCGACGATGGCGCCCTGCGCATGCAGCACCCGGGCGATCGCCTCGCCGATGCCCCCCGATGCGCCTGTGACGAGCGCCTTGCGGCCGGTCAATTCAAACATGTATTATTCCTTTTCAAATCATACAGGCCGGTGAGTTCGACTATTTATAGACATCGCCTCGGTGGCCTATGGTTACCACCAGAATGACGAGCCGGTTATCCTGGACATCGCAAATGATCCTATAGTCGCCGACGCGATATCTCCAAAAGGTTGCGAGCGGACCCTTCAGTGGCTTGCCGAGTTCACGCGGATTATCGAGGACGGCAATGCGATTTTCAATAAAATCGCGGATGCGGTGACGTGTCTGCGGATCCAGTTTTTCGACGAACTTACGCGCCGAGCGGGCATATTCAAGCGTCCAGGCCACGCCAGAAGTCCTCGGCTCTCATGACGTCCTCTTCACCGCGCCTGATCCGCTCCAGGACTTCGGCGGCCAAATAATAGTCCTCCATGTCTTCCAGACCACGTTCGATGAGCTCGCGCAGATAGTAGGCCTTGCTGCGACCAGTCTTGGCTGCGAGAAAATCCAGGCGCTGTTCGACTTCAGGAGAAAGGCGGATCGATGTGGGCATGCCGGACCTCCTTGCGATACATGTATTCATGTAGCGCCAAGCGCCAGTGAATTCAAGCCAAGTGGCGGCTCACCCCAGCGCCGCCAGCGCCGCCTCGACATCGGCTGGCGTGCCGACGGCGCCGGTGGCGATGTCGCGGTTGATGCGCCGCGCCAGTCCCGACAGCACCTTGCCGGCGCCCACCTCGTATAGCGTCGCAATGCCATTCGCGCCGAACCACTCCACCGTTTCGCGCCAGCGCACGCGCCCCGTCACCTGTTCGACCAGGCTGCGGGCGATTGCGTCCGGATCGCTGGACGGGGTGACCGACACGTTGGAGACCACCGGCACGACGGGCGCGTTCTTCGTGACTTCGGCCAGTGCCTCGCGCATGATCTCGGCCGCCGGCGCCATCAGCGCCGAATGGAAAGGCGCCGAAACCTGCAGCATCAGCGCCCGCTTGGCGCCCTTTTCCGTGCACAGTCTCGCCCCCAGTTCGATCGCTGCCCTGGCGCCGGAGATCACCAGTTGGCCACCGCCATTGTCGTTGGCGATCTGGCAAACTGAATCTTTGGCTGAACCTTTGGCCGCTTCAGCGCAGGCGGCTTCGACATCGGCCTGTTCCAGCCCGATGATCGCCGCCATGGCGCCTTCGCCGGCCGGCACAGCAGCCTGCATGGCATTGCCGCGGATACGCAAGAGCCGGGCGGCATCGGCGACCGAAACGAAACCGGTTGCGGCAAGTGCTGAATATTCGCCGAGCGAATGGCCGGCGACATAGGCGACCTTGTCCTTCAACGAGAAGCCGCGCGATTCCAGCGCCCGGATCGCGGCGAGCGACACAGCCATCAGCGCCGGCTGGGCATTGGCGGTCAGCGTCAGTCTCTCTTCCGGCCCATCCCAGATCAGCTTCGACAGGTTTTCGCCAAGCGCGTCGTCAACCTCTTCGAATATCTTCCGCGATTCTGGAAAGGCGTCGGCGAGGTCCTTGCCCATGCCGACAGCCTGGCTGCCCTGTCCCGGAAAGGTGAATGCGACGGCCATGTGTGGCTCCCCAAGCGGCTGATTTTTCCTGCCTGTGACGCGAGGCGGGCGCGCAAGTCAAGTCCGCCATCGGCTCGACCCGGGCCGCTCCGGCTCGGTATCGCTGGCCGAGTCCCTGTTCCAAAAGGCTTTTTTTCGATCACTCATGATGAAAATCGCTCACGATTCGTTTGCTGGCTCTTCTTATTTCAGCCACAGGCGCTAGCTTTTCGTGACGTATAGATGACAGCTCAATGACACTTTTGTGTATGGTCGGGGGAATTGTAAGGTGGCAAGGACTAGGAAAGGCGTTGGCAAAGCCGCGCCACAGTTTCTGGAAGGCGATCCGGCCACCGGCTATCTGCCGGGCCGGAAATGGCCCGTTATCCGCTATGGCCTCGTCAGCCTTCTCGCCGCCACCATCCTGGTTTTTGCGACCGAACTGATCGTGCGCGGCGACTTTGCCGGAACCGTCGCCTTCTTCCTGCAGCCCTTCAAGCCGGGCTGGACCACCATCATCATCTTCGCGCTGATCCTGGTCGGCCTCGACGCCGTGCTCGGCCGCAGCCACCAGAGCCTGATGATCGTCGCGCCGCTTACCCTGGCGCTGGCCTTTGTCGGCCATCAGAAATCGCTCTATCTCGGCGATCCGCTCTATCCGACCGATTTCCTCTATTCACGCCAGATCGTGGCGCTGATGCCGCTTCTGGTGCGCGAACGCCCGGGAACCGCCCTCGCCCTGGCGGGCGGCATCGTCGGTGGGCTGTGGCTGCTCGTTTATGGCTGGCGGCTGTGGCGCCGCCGCGTGCCGGCGCTCAGCCGCAAGGGGCGCCTTGCCCGGCTGACGCTGACCGTGCCGCTGCTCGCCTTCTTCGTCTCGATCATGGACTACGCAACCTTCTCGTGGACGCGCGACCGGCTGCAGATCATCCCGATCATGTGGGACCAGAAGGAAAACTACGCCTCCAACGGTTTTGCGCTCGCCTTTGCGCTCAACGTGCCGATGGCCCATGTCTCGGCGCCTGCCGGTTATTCCGACAAGTCGATCGCGGCAATCGACAGGCCTGCTGTGACGGCCTCGGTGCCGGCCGAGAAGCCCGACATCATCATTGTCATGAGCGAATCGTTCTGGGATCCGACCGAGCTGCCCGGCGTCACCATCACGCCCGATCCGATTCCCAATGTGCGGGCGCTGCGCTCGGGCTACATGTTCTCACCCGAATTCGGCGGCATGACCGCCAATGTCGAATTCGAGGCGCTGACCGGCTTTTCCAACGCCTTCCTGCCGGCCGGCAGCATCCCCTACCAGCAATATGTCCGCGCCCCGGTGCCGTCGATGGCGACGTTCCTGAAGAGCCAGGGCTATGAGACGCGCGCTATCCATCCCGGCACGAGCTGGTTCTGGAACCGCACGCCGGTCTACGCGGATTTCGGCTTCGACGACTTCAAGTCGGAAGAAAATATGCCATATCTCGAAAAGCGCGGGCCGCTGGCCTCGGACGCGGCAATGACCGACGAGATCATCCGCGAGGCCGATGCCAGCGACGATCCGCTCTTCTTCTTCGCCGTCAGCCTGCAGAATCACGGACCCTACGAGCCGAATCGCTATTACAATCCGACCCACAAGGTGCAGGCGCCGACCAGCCAGTGGGCAAAGGATTCCCTGCTGAGCTTCACCGAGGGTGCATCCGACGCCGATAAGGGCCTCGAGCGCCTTGTCGAATGGGCGAAGAACCGCAAGCGGCCGACGGTCATCGCCTTCTTCGGCGACCATCTGCCGCCGCTCGGCCCGGTCTATGTCGAGACCGGCTTCCTCAAGGACAATGTCGCGCCGCGCAAAGAGCCGCCTGACCAGATGCTGCTGCATCACCAGACGCCGCTCGTCGTATGGTCGAACCGCACCGGGCCGGCCGCGGACATGGGCGCGGTAAGCCCGGCTTTCCTGCCCTACCATATCCTGACCACGGCCGGGATCAGCCATCCCTATTACACCGGCTTCCTCGGCCAGATGCGCGACCGCTACAGCGTCGTCGACCGTAATTTGCTGATGACGCCGACGGGCGAGGACACGCCCGATTGGGCGCGACAGAAGAAGATCGATCCGGCCATTCGCGATTTCCGTCTGCTGCAATACGACATGATGTTCGGCCAGCGCCATGCGGCGCCCGATTTCTTCCCGGAAACGGTGAACAAGCGCGTCCCGCATACAAGCTGAAGACGCCGCGACATGTCGTCCTTGGAGCGGCGGGTTTTCGGCTCGCCCTTGCCTTGCGGCCAAATTCCTATATAGACGCCCGCAATCTGCCGGTCCTTGCTGGGGGCTGAACGGAGGGCCGGAGGTTTTTTCGAAGACCTTCGTGTGGAGCCAGAAGCGCTTCCGCCTCCCGTGTCTCCGCTCTCGACCGTCTCGTCATGCTCCTTTCTTCCCCGCCCCCTCTAGGGATCGGCGGGTCAGAGAAGTTGCAGAGGCTTTTGCCGCGGGAACCGGGAGAGAAACGAAGAAAGGCAAAGAACAATATGGCTCTTTACGAACATGTGTTTCTTGCCCGGCAGGACCTCTCGCAGCAGCAGGTCGATGCGCTTGTCGAACAGTACAAGGGCGTCATCTCCGCGAATGGCGGGTCCGTCGGCCGGGTCGAGAACTGGGGACTGAAGTCCCTCACCTACCGGGTCAACAAGAACCGGAAGGCATATTATACGCTGATGGACATCACCTGCCCGCCGGCCGCGCTCAACGAGATGGAGCGCCAGATGGGCCTGTCCGAGGACGTGCTGCGTTTCCTCACCATCAAGGTCGATGCGCATGAGGAAGGCCCGTCGGCGATGATGCAGAAGCGCGAAGAGCGTTCGGAACGCGGCGGCTTCGGCGACCGTGACCGTGGCCCGCGCTCGTTCGGCGACCGTGATCGCGGCGACCGTGGCGATCGCCCGCCGCGCAGCTTCGGTGGCGATGCGGGTGCAGACCGTGGTCCGCGCCGTCCGCGCGAAGGTGTTGAAGGGGGTGCAGAATAATGGTCGACATCAATCAGATCCCGACCCGGCGCCCGTTCCATCGCCGCCGCAAGACCTGCCCGTTCTCCGGCGCGAACGCGCCTAAGATCGACTACAAGGACGTACGTCTTCTGCAGCGCTACATTTCCGAGCGCGGCAAGATCGTGCCGTCCCGCATCACCGCCGTCAGCCAGAAGAAGCAGCGCGAACTCGCCAAGGCGATCAAGCGCGCCCGCTTCCTCGGCCTGCTGCCCTACGTGGTTCGCTAACGCTCTTTAGCGGGCGGTTCGCCGCCCGCTTTTCCCACGGCGACGGGCGCCGCAGGGTTGCCATCAAATCCCGGGTTGAGGTGAAGACCTCTAACTGCCGCGACAGGCAGGACAGCGACACAGGCGGCGACGCCCTCAGCTTCCTGACCTGTTCCCAGATAATTCGGCGTCGATGCCAGTGATTTGGCGCCCAAACAAAGGAACAAAACCATGGAAGTCATTCTTCTCGAGCGCGTTTCCCGCCTCGGCCAGATGGGCGACACCGTCAAGGTCAAGGATGGATTCGCCCGCAACTTCCTGCTGCCGCAGGGCAAGGCGCTGCGCGCCAACGAAGCCAACAAAAAGAAATTCGAAGGTCAGCGCGCCCAACTCGAAGCCCGCAACCTCGAGCGCAAGTCCGAGGCTCTGCAGATTTCGGAAAAGCTCGACGGCAAGAGCTTCATCGCCGTGCGTTCGGCCGGCGAAACCGGCCAGCTCTACGGCTCGGTGTCGACCCGCGACATCGCCGAGTTGCTGACGGCGGAAGGTTTTTCGGTTAACCGCAACCAGATCCTGCTCAACCAGCCGATCAAGACCATCGGCCTCACCAATGTGGCGATCGCGCTGCATCCGGAAGTCGAGGTCACGATCACGCTCAACATCGCCCGCACGGCCGACGAAGCCGAGCGCCAGGCCAAGGGCGAGACGCTGACCACAGCCGAAGCCATCTATGGCGACGACATCAACGACAATGCGCGCCCGGACAATTTCTTCGATCCCAATGCCGAGTTCGAAGGCGGCGAAGACAACGGCTGATTGCACGTCACAAGGCGTTCAGAGCGGCGCTTCAAAACGTTTCGTCGGCTTCCAGTCATTTCTGGACCAATGCCCGGGCCCCTAGCCTGGGCATTTTTGTGCCAAAAGGAACTTTCCGAACCCCTATATGTTGAGGCAGAGTACAGCGCCGCGCGTCCTTTGGACGCGCAAAGGATGCTGTAGAACTTTGGTTTGGCGCATGATCCTTCCGAAAATCGATTTCGATCTTCGGGTCGTGCGCCGAGACAGCGTGTCTGACCGAGAGGGGACATTGGTCATGAATATTCTGCTGAAACGCATTCTCGACCGCCTGGTGCGCACCGGCAATCTCAAAGTCACCGGGCCGAAGGGCCTCTCGGTGATTTTCGGCGATGGCACCGGCGAGCCGGTGCACATGCACATCAAGACCGCGCATGCCGAGCGCGCCATCACCTTCGATCCGATGCTGGCGGTGCCGGAGGCCTATATGGACGGCGAACTCGACATACTCGAGGGCGGCGTGCTGGGAGTGATGCGCATCGCCTTCCAGAATATGGGTAGCGGCGGCATCGACGCCACCTGGTCTAAGGCGATCGAGGGCCTGCGCCACGCTTTCCGCCGCCTGCAGCAGATCAACACGGCGGCGCGCGCGCGACGTAACGTGCAGCGCCACTATGATCTGTCGGGCGACCTCTACCGGCTCTTCCTCGACGAGGACATGCAGTATTCCTGCGCCTATTTCGAGCAGCCGGACATGACGCTCGATGAGGCGCAGGCCGCCAAGAAGCGCCACATCGCCGCCAAGCTCAGGCTGAAGGCCGGCCAGACGGTGCTCGACATCGGCTCCGGCTGGGGCGGGCTCGGCCTCTATCTCGCCAAGTCCTTCGATGTGGACGTGCAAGGTGTGACGTTGTCGACCGAGCAGCATGGCGTCGCCACCGACCGCGCCCATGCGCAAGGCCTGGAAAACCGCGTGCATTTCGAAGTGAGGGATTATCGCGAGCTTAACGAACGCTTCGACCGCATCGTCTCGGTCGGCATGTTTGAGCATGTCGGCGTCAATCACTACCGCACTTTCTTCGAGAAATCGGCGACGCTCTTGAAGCCGGACGGCGTCATGCTGCTGCACACGATCGGCCGCTCCGGCGCGCCGTGGGCAACCAGCGCCTTCATCCGCAAATACATCTTTCCGGGCGGCTACATCCCCTCGCTCTCGGAAGTAATGCCGGCGATCGAAAAGTCGGGCCTCATCGTCACCGACATCGAAATCCTGCGGCTGCATTATGCCGAGACGCTGAGGCATTGGAGCGAGCGCTTCGCCGCCAATCGAGACAAGGCCAAGGCGATCTATGACGAACGGTTCTGCCGCATGTGGGAGTTCTACCTGGGAGCCTCGGAAGCAGCCTTCCGCTGGCAGGATCTGGTGATCTTCCAGATCCAGATCGCCAAGAAGAACGACACGCTGCCAATGTCTCGCGACTATATGGCCAAATGCGAGAAGGCGCTGGAGATGCGCGACATGGGGCATCGCCCAAAAGCCCCTGCCGCCAAGCCCGCGCGACGCCGCAAGGTGGCAGACACGGAATAGACTGCCGGCGATCACGCCATTGCCGCTTGCCATCGCCGGCCCTAACGCTGAAAAAAGGTCTCGTCGCCCGCCGCGAGACCTTTTTTCATGACCTATCTCATCTACATCGTTGCTGCCCTTGCCGAGATCGCCGGCTGCTTTTCGATCTGGGCTTGGTGGCGGCTGGAAAAGTCACCGCTGTGGCTGGCGCCGGGCCTGGTTTCGCTCGCTTTGTTCGGCTTCCTGCTGGCGCTGGTAGACATCAGCGCGGCGGGCCGTGCCTATGCTGCCTATGGCGGCATTTACATCGCCGCCTCGCTCGGATGGCTATGGCTGGTGGAAGGCGTGCGCCCCGACCGCTGGGATCTTGCCGGTTCCGCGCTCTGCATCGTTGGCGCCTCGGTCATCCTGCTCGCACCTCGGGGTGCCTGAGCCATGGAACTGCCTATCCCACTTCGACAGAGCGTCGAGCGCCTCCTCGAGAAAGTGCCGCTGCCGACGCTGAAGCAAGCGGCAAAAACGCTGTCGGACCGCTACCGCGCCGAACTGCGCGACGGCCGTCTGCACATGGCCGAGGAGATGGCGGTTAAGGCCTATCTGGCGACGCGGCTGCCGGCGACCTATGCCGCCGTCCGTGCCAGCCTCGATGCGCTCAGCGAGGCAAGATCCGATTATGCTCCGAAAACCCTGCTCGATATAGGCGCCGGCCCTGGTACGGTGCTTTGGGCCGCGCTCGATCTCTGGCCCGACCTCGAGCAGGCGGTGCTCATCGAGGCGAGCGCCGCGGTGCGCCGGGTCGGCGAGGCGCTTGCCACTGAGGCGATGACGGCAAGGACCGCCTGGCTGGCCGGCGATGTCACCCTCGATCTCGCCGATCTCAAGCCGGCCGAGTTGGTCACCTGCGCCTATGTGCTGGACGAGATCGGACCGGCGTCGGTGCCAAAACTCATCGACCGGCTCTGGCACCTGACCGACAACACGCTGCTGGTCGTCGAGCCGGGCACGCCGGCCGGATGGCAGCGCATTCTTTCCGTGCGCCGGCAGCTGGTCGAGGCGGGCGCGCATGTGCTTGCGCCTTGCCCGCATGAGGCGCCCTGCCCGCTCGTGCCGCCCGACTGGTGCCATTTTTCGCGGCGCGTCGCGCGTTCGCGCCTGCACCGGCTGGCCAAAGACGCCGACGTGCCATGGGAGGACGAGAAATTCATCTACGTCGCCGCCTCCCGCCAAGCTGTTGCCCCACCGCAGGCACGTGTGATCGCACCGCCGAAATCAGGCTCCGGCAAGGTCCTGCTGAAACTTTGCGAAAAGGACGGCAGTGCCGACGAGAAACTGTTCACCAAGCGCGACGGTGATGCGTTCAAGATAGCGCGACGGTTGGACTGGGGCGACCCAGTCTAATCTCGCATCGATTCCTGTGCAGCTCCCTTCTCTTCGATTTTGTTCTTGCTTTGTTCAAAGCGTCGCGTAGAATCGCGACCTTGCCGAGTCAAATGGAATCAGAGCCCGGGAGTTCTGTCCTGTGGACGGTTTGCCGTTCCTGTGAACAGCGGGCATCAACGCTGATTGAGCGCGAGTGATGCATATAAGTCAGCACCGGCTTTTTCTCGTTCTGATATCGAGAGACCGGGATCGAAATCGGGGACATTATGGCAGAGGCAGCACGAAAATTCGGCGTGGCGGAAACACCGCTCTATCGCGAGGCACCGAACAACATCGAAGCCGAACAGGCGCTGCTCGGTGCCATCCTCGTCAATAACGACGCCTTCTACCGCGTCTCGGATTTCCTGAAATCCGGCCATTTTTACGAGCCGCTGCATAGAAAGATCTTCGAAGTCGCCGCCGAACTCATCCGTATGGGGAAGTTAGCGACACCGATCACGCTGAAGACCTTCCTGCCTGCCGACGAGAAGGTCGGCGACATGACGGTTGCGCAATATGTCGTACGGCTGGCCGTCGAAGCGGTCACCGTGGTTAACGCCGCCGACTATGGCCGCGCCATCTACGATCTCGCCACGCGACGCGCACTGATCACCGTCGGCGAAGACATGGTCAACATCGCCTACGACGCGCCAGTCGACATGTCACCGTCCGAGCAGATCGAGGATGCCGAGCGGCGCCTGTTCGAACTGGCCGAGACCGGCCGCTACGATGGCGGCTTCGAGAGCTTCACCGACGCGGTTAAAACCGCCGTCGACATGGCCAACGCCGCCTATATGCGCGACGGGCACCTGTCGGGCGTCGCCACGGGCCTGCGCGATCTCGACCGCCGCATGGGCGGCCTGCAGCCGTCCGATCTGATCATCATCGCCGGCCGCCCCGGCATGGGCAAGACCTCGCTCGCCACCAACATGGCCTTCAACATCGCCGAAGCCTATGTCCCGGCGCAACAGGCCGACGGCTCGTTCAAGGCGGCCAATGGCGGCGTCGTCGGCTTCTTCTCGCTCGAAATGTCGTCGGAACAGCTCGCCACCCGCATCATTTCCGAGCAGACCGAAATCCCGTCGTCGAAAATCCGCCGCGGCGAGATCAGCGAGATGGATTTCGAAAAGCTGGTCGCTTGCTCGCAGACGATGCAGAAGATCCCGCTGTTCATCGACCAGACCGGCGGCATCTCGATCGCCCAGCTCTCGGCGCGCGCGCGGCGGCTGAAGCGCCAGCGCGGCCTCGACGTCATCGTCATCGACTATATCCAGCTGATGCAGGGATCGAGCGCGAAATCCTCACAGAACCGCGTGCAGGAGATCACCGAAATCACCACCGGCCTGAAGGCGCTGGCCAAGGAGCTTGCCGTACCGATCATCGCGCTGTCGCAGCTGTCGCGCCAGGTCGAAAGCCGTGACGACAAGCGCCCGCAGCTGTCGGATCTGCGTGAATCGGGCTCGATCGAGCAGGACGCCGATGTGGTGATGTTCGTCTACCGCGAGGAATACTATCTGAAGAACCGCGAGCCGAAGCCGGGCACCGACGAATACATCAAATGGGAAAACGAGATGAACGAGATGCGCGGCAAGGCAGAAGTCATCATCGCCAAGCAACGCCATGGGCCGACCGGCTCGGTCAGCCTCGCCTTCCAGGGCGAGTTCACCCGCTTCTCCGACCTCGCCGAGGAGCATCATATTGCGGAGAGGTTTGAGTAGGCGCTTGTCCGACGTCGCACCAAAGATGCGGGATAGCAGCGCTCTACGGCGCCCCCCTCTGTCCTGCCGGACATCTCCCCCACAAGGAGGGAGATTGGCCGTCACCTACGCCGGCCCTCTTTTCTGCAACGCTGAAAATTGGCGAAGCCCGACGCGCAGTCCGATCTCTCCCCAAGTGGGGGAGATGTCCGGCAGGACAGAGGGGGGCGCGAAGGATCACGGCCCCCGCCAGCAGGCGGGAAGGTAAAAGCTTGGCTAAATCGCGCATCCAGTTCATCTGCCAGAATTGCGGATCGGTGCATCAGCGCTGGGCCGGTAAATGCGATGCCTGCGGCGAGTGGAACACGCTGGTCGAGGAAGGCACGTCCGGCGGGATCGGCTCGGGCCCGGCCAACACCCGCAATGCGCGCAAGGGCCGCGCCGTGGTGCTCACGACTTTGTCCGGCGATATCGAGGATGCGCCGCGCATCGTCTCCGGCATCGGCGAACTCGACCGCGCCACCGGCGGCGGGTTCGTGCGCGGCTCGGCCCTTCTGGTCGGCGGCGATCCCGGCATCGGCAAGTCGACGCTGTTGACCCAGGCTGCCGCAGCGCTGGCGTCCAAGGGCCACCGCATCGTCTATGTCTCGGGCGAAGAGGCGGTTGCCCAGATCAGACTGCGTGCGCAGCGGCTCGGCGTCGCCGATACTCCGGTGGAGCTTGCCGCCGAAACCAATGTCGAGGACATCCTCGCCACCATCGCCGACGGCAAGCGGCCGGATTTGGTGATTCTGGACTCGATCCAGACCTTGTGGACCGACATGGCCGATTCGGCCCCCGGCACCGTCACCCAGGTGCGTGCCGCCGCCCAGGCGATGATCCGCTATGCGAAATCCACAGGAGCGGCGATCGTGCTCGTCGGCCACGTCACCAAGGAAGGCCAGATTGCCGGGCCGCGCGTCGTCGAGCATATGGTCGATGCGGTGCTCTATTTCGAGGGCGAAGGCGGCCACCACTACCGCATCCTGCGCACGGTGAAGAACCGCTTCGGACCGACCGACGAGATCGGCGTCTTCGAAATGTCTGACATGGGCCTGCGCGAGGTCGCCAATCCGTCCGAGCTTTTTCTCGGCGAACGCCATGCGAAAGCGCCGGGCGCCGCGGTTTTCGCCGGCATGGAAGGTACAAGGCCGGTGCTGGTCGAGATCCAGGCGCTGGTGGCGCCGTCATCGCTGGGCACGCCGCGCCGCGCCGTCGTCGGTTGGGACGGTGCCCGGCTGTCGATGATCCTCGCCGTTCTCGAAGCCCATTGCGGCGTCCGCTTTGGCACCCATGACGTCTATCTCAACGTCGCCGGCGGCTACCGTATCTCGGAGCCGGCTGCCGATCTGGCGGTGGCGGCCGCACTGGTTTCCTCGCTCACCGGTCTTGCCCTTCCCGCCGATTGCGTCTATTTCGGCGAAATCAGCCTTTCGGGCGCCGTGAGGCCGGTTGCGCATGCGCAGCAGCGCTTGAAGGAAGCCGAAAAGCTGGGTTTTGGAAGCGCGGTTCTGCCCTTGGGCAGCGAGGAGCTTGCCGGCGGGATAGGGGCCGGCGCTTTCCAGCCCACCGAGCTTGCCGATCTCGTGGCGCGCATAGCCGGCTCACGGCGCAACCGCGCCGACGAGGAAGAGTGACGCGGCTCATGAAGTGGGGCAAAAGACATGCCGATTACGCTGCTTGACGGAATTCTCGTCGGCTTCACCTTGGTCTCGGCGATGCTCGCTATGGTTCGCGGCTTTTCGCGCGAGATCCTCTCCGTCATCTCCTGGATAGCGGCGGCGGCGGCGGCGTTCTTTTTCTACCAACCGGTCCTGCCTTACGTTCAGCCCTATGTCGACAATGAGAAGATTGCCATGGCCGCCGCCGCCGGCATCGTCTTCATCGTCGCGCTGATCGTCGTTTCCGTCATCACCATGAAACTCGCCGACTGGATCATCGATTCCAGGGTCGGCGCGCTCGACCGCACGCTCGGCTTCCTGTATGGCGCGGCCCGCGGCATCCTGGTCGTCGCGGTGGCCCTGCTGTTCTTCAACTGGCTGGCCGGCGCCAAGGCTCCGGGCTGGGTCGCCAACGCCAAGTCGCGGCCGCTGCTCGAATCGATCGGCGCCAAGCTCGAAAGCCTGCTGCCCGAGGATCCGGAAAACGCGATCCTCAACAGGCTCAATCCGAACCAGCCGGCACCCGAGACCGGCGCCGAGACACCTCCGGCAGCGGACGCACCGGCAGCGGACGCACCGGCAGCCGGCGACGATGCTCCGGCGCTCGACGGGAGCGCGACCGACGCGCCACCGGCCAATCCGGCGCCGGCAAACTGACGATCATGTGAAAGCCGCAAACTCTACGTTGCTCTTGGGCAGTCATCACACTATATAGCGACTTTAGCGGAGCTGAAGATGGCAGACGCAGACGACGTGCTTTCCGCCGAAGCTGACGATCATTTCCATGACGAATGCGGTGTGTTCGGTATTTTTGGACGGCAGGACGCCGCGGCTATCGTCACGCTCGGCCTGCATGCGTTGCAGCATCGCGGCCAGGAAGCGGCCGGTATCGTTTCCTATGACGGCACCCAGTTCCATGTCGAACATCATGTCGGCCTGATCGGCGACACCTTCACCAAGCAGCGCGTCATCGACAGCCTGCAGGGCAACCGCGCCATCGGCCACACGCGCTACGCCACCACAGGCGGCGCCGGCCAGCGCAACATCCAGCCGTTTTTCGCCGAGCTCGCCGATGGCGGCTTCGCCGTCGCCCACAACGGCAACCTCACCAACGCCATGACCGTGCAGCGCGCGCTGCAGAAACAAGGCGCGATCTTCTCGTCGACCTCCGACACCGAGACGCTGCTGCATCTGGTCGCCACCAGCAGGGAACGCGATCTCAACTCGCGCTTCATCGATGCGGTGCGCCAGGTCGAAGGCGCCTTCTCGCTGGTGGCGATGACTTCCAAGAAGATGATCGGTTGCCGCGATCCGCTCGGCATTCGCCCGCTGGTGCTCGGCGATCTCGACGGCGCCTCGATCCTGGCTTCCGAAACCTGCGCGCTCGACATCATCGGCGCCCGTTTCGTGCGCGACCTGAAGCCCGGCGAGATGGTCGTCGTCACCGCCAAGGGCATCGAGAGCCTGTTTCCGTTCGAGCCGCAGAAGACCCGCTTCTGCATCTTCGAGTATGTTTATTTCGCACGCCCGGATTCGTCGGTCGAAGGCCGCAACGTCTACGAGGTGCGCAAGCGCATCGGCGCCGAGCTGGCGCTGGAAAGCCCGGTCGACGCCGACATCGTCGTGCCGGTGCCGGACAGCGGCACCCCGGCGGCGATCGGCTTTTCGCAAGCCGCGGGCATCCCGTTCGAGCTCGGCATCATCCGCAATCACTATGTCGGCCGTACCTTCATCCAGCCCGGCGATTCGATCCGCCACATGGGTGTCAAGCTCAAGCACAACGCCAACCGCCGCATGATCGAAGGCAAGCGCGTGGTGCTGGTCGATGATTCGATCGTGCGCGGCACCACGAGCCAGAAGATCGTGCAGATGGTGCGCGATGCCGGCGCCAAGGAAGTGCACATGCGCATCGCCTCGCCGCCGACACGCGCTTCCTGCTTCTACGGCGTCGACACGCCGGAGAAATCGAAGCTGCTCGCGTCGCGCATGTCGGTCGAAGAGATGGCCGAGTTCATCCGCGTCGATTCACTCGGATTCCTGTCGATCGACGGGCTCTATCGCGCCGTCGGCGAGGCCGGCCGCGATAACGAGCAGCCGCAATTCTGCGACGCCTGCTTCACCGGGCAGTATCCGACTCGGCTCGCCGACTTCGAAGGCTCCGACAATGTGCGCACGCTGTCGCTCTTGGCAGCGGGCGGGGCGTAGGTCTTGCTGCAACCCGCGAATTTTGCCGGTTTGCAAATTTCGTCGCGATTGCTGTGTCGCGCCCCCTCTGTCCTGCCGGACATCATAGAGCGCTAACCTTCGGAGCTGCCCGGTGACCCCTGCCCTCGACCTTTCCGGCCGCGTCGCGGTCGTCACCGGTGCCTCGCGCGGCATCGGCTACTTCATCGCCCTGGAACTTGCCGCTGCCGGAGCGCATGTGATCGCGGTTGCCCGCACTGTCGGTGGGCTGGAAGAACTCGACGACCAGATCAAGGCGGCGGGCGGACAAGCCACACTTGTGCCGCTCGACCTTGCCGACATGGCCGGCATCGATCGGCTGGGCGGCGCCATCCACGAGCGCTGGGGCAAGCTCGACGTCTTGGTCGCCAATGCGGCGGTGCTCGGCGTCATCTCGCCGATCGGCCATGTCGAGGCCAAGACCTTCGAAAAGGTGATGACCATCAACGTCACCTCGACGTGGCGGCTGATCCGCTCGGTCGACCCGCTGCTCAGGCTCTCCGACGCCGGCCGTGCCATCGTGCTTTCCTCCAACGCCGCCCATTCGGCGCGCGCCTTCTGGGCGCCCTATGCGGCGTCGAAGGCGGCAGTCGAGACCATGATGCGTTCGTGGGCGCATGAGACGGAAAACCTGCCGCTCAGGGTCAATGCCGCCGATCCCGGCGCCACCCGCACCGCCATGCGTGCGCAGGCGGTGCCCGGCGAGGATCCGGAGACACTGCCGCATCCCCAGGAGATCGCCAAACGCATCGTGCCGCTGGCCAGTCCTGCGCTTAGGGAAACCGGGCTGATCTTCCAGGCCAAGCACAACCGCTTTGTCGCCTACCGGCAGCCGGAGTAGACGCATCGCGCATCTTGGCGGAAGAATTTCGCCGCCACCGACGTTGTTGGAATGCCAAGTTTTCGCAAACGGAGGACCATCATGCGCAGACTGCTTCTCGTTACCGCCGCTGCATCGCTAGCAGCCATCGGCGTCGCATCCTCACAGGATACGACAATGAGCTTCTTCGTCACCAGCGTCGGCTCGGGCAAGGGCGCCGATCTCGGCGGCCTCGCAGGCGCCGATGCGCATTGCGCCTCGCTGGCCGAAGCCGCCGGCGTTACCGGCAAAACATGGCGCGCCTATCTCTCGACCAGCGATACCGATGCGCGCGATCGCATCGGTAAGGGACCTTGGTTCAACGCCAAGGGCGTCAAGATCGCCGACGACGTTGCTTCGCTGCATAGCGATGCCAACGCCATCACCAAGCAGACGGCGCTCGACGAAAAGGGCGAAATGGTCAACGGCCGCGGCGACAAGCCCAACCGGCACGACGTGCTCACCGGCTCCAAGCCCGACGGCACGAAAATCGCCGACCAGACCTGCGGCGACTGGACGCTCAGCGGAGCAGAAGGTGAGGCAATGACGGGCCATCACGACCGCACCGGTCTCGACGATTCGGCCGCCGCCAAATCGTGGAATTCCTCGCCCGCTTCACGCGGCGGCTGCAGCCAGGAGGCGCTGAGGAGCACCGGCGGCGACGGCCTGTTCTACTGCTTTGCCGTGAACTGAGTTGTTTCAACAGACGTAGGACATTCACGCGGGCTGTGATGCCGTGGCGAACCACCGCGTCCGGCCGCGCTTTCGTCGATTGCGCGGAGTTGATAGGATCGCCCGACTCCCACAACAAACGAGGAAATTTCCATGGCTTCGAGCGTAGCGTTGGTCTGGTATCTGGTGATTGCCGGCCCGCAAGGCGGCATGGTGGTGCTGCCCAGCACGTTCGACACTCGCGAACAGTGCGCCTTCGCCGTCACCGAATATCAGAAGGAGCCAACGCCGGCTGGCTGGTCGGTGCAGTGCGTGCCGAGCGCCTCGCCCTTCGCCGACGAGGGCGAAAGTGAGTAGCCGGCGCGCGTTCAGCGCTGAGCGCTGACCGTCAGTTCCGGCCTGGTATTGATGGTCTGAAAAACCACGCAATACCGTTCGGTCAGTTTGAGCAGCGCGTCGATGCGCTCTTGTGTCTCGTCGCTGTCGAGGCTGAAATTCAGCCGGATGGCGCGGAAGCCGACCGGCGCATCTCTTGTCACACCTAAGGTGCCGCGAAAGTCGAGATCGCCTTCGGCCTCCACCGTGGCGGCGCCGAGCTTGAACTCCAGCGCCGTCGCCACCGCCTTCAGCGTCACGCCGGCGCAAGCGACCAAGGCCTCCAGCAGCATGTCGCCCGAGCACAGTTCGAGCCCCGAACCGCCGGTAGCCGGATGGAGACCGGCAACGGCGAGCGTCCTGCCGGTCTCGACCTTGCAGGCGATCGACTGGTTGTCGATCGAGCCCTTAGCCCGAAGCGTGATCAGCGCGCGCGATGCGTCATCGCGATAGGCCTCCTTGAGCGGCGCCTGCATGGCCTTCAGTCTGGTGGCGTCCATGTCCAACCCTTTTTTGACAGTCGTCTTCATTGCTCGTCACGATACTCGAATAGAACCGGTACGGCCTAAAATCTCGATTTCACGACATTTGGATCAGACTGACAAGCGTTCCGGAGATTGCTGCGTCATTAGACCTGGTGCTTTTTCACACGACCTGAGACCGCCACGCGATGACGCCATCCGTCCGCGCCCGTACCTCGGGTGTGGCCAGGCAGGTGGCGACGGCCTCGTAGCCGGAGTGCCGGGGTACGGCGCGACATGCATTGGCTGGCTGTGATTGGCGGGGCAGAGGATGATCGCTTCGTCGGTGCCGACGGCCGTCAGGTCCAGGATCGCGCAGGAGCGCGTGAGCAGAAAAAGCGGTCGACCCCTGGGACCAGCCCTGCCCCAACGCAAGCTCGCCACTGGCGCAGCGCCGCGCAGGGTTCTGTCCGTGTAGCGTACGCCGTGGCGCTGATCGTCGCGGCCGGCCTGCTGATCACCGGCAACGAACATTTCTGCAAGTGGCTGTAGGATACGGCAACCCTGCTGACAGTGCGGTGTCAGGACAAGGCAGTATAGTCTGGTGACATGACGGAATCGCTAAGCATGCCAGCCACCACCGACACCGCAGCCGAGCGCACCTTTGGCATCGTCCTGGTTTCGGCGTCGGCGGCGGTCTTCGGGCTCACCGGCGTGTTGACCAAGTCGATCCATGCCGACCCGCTGACCATCACCTGCTGGCGCGGCTTTGTCGGCTCGATCCTGATCGCCCTCTATGTGTTTTGGCGGCGCCGCCGCTCCGGCAGGCGTGAAAGCCTGCGCCTCGGCTGGCGCGGCTGGCTGTTGGCGGTAGAAGGAGCGCTCGCCAGCATCGCCTTCATCTCGGCGTTCAAGTTCACCTTCGTCGCCAATGTCGCGATCATCTATGCCACCGCGCCCTTCGTCACCGCGGTACTTGCCTTCGTGCTGGTGCGTGAGCGCTTCCGGCTGCAGACGCTTGTCGCCGCCGCCGTGTCGCTCAGCGGTGTGGCGATCATGGTCTGGTCCGGCTTCGGTACCGGCCATCTGTTCGGCGACGGGCTGGCGCTGCTGATGACAATCGGCAGCGCGCTCTACATGATCATGGTGCGCGCTTTCCGCGACACGCCTGTGGTATGGGCCGGAGCGGTGTCGGCGTTTCTTTTGTTTGTGCTCGGCTGGTTCGTCACCGATCCGCTGGCGGTCTCGGCCAGGGACGCAGTGCTGCTCGTCGCCTTCGGCATGTCGTTCGCGCTCGCCTCTATTTTGTGGACGGAGGGCGCGAGGCTCATCCCGGCGGCCGAATCCGGCCTGCTAGGCTCCGCTGAAGTACCCTTCGCGATCCTGTTCGCCTTCCTGTTCCTGGCCGAGGTCCCGCCGGCCGCCAGCATGATCGGCGGCGCCATCGTTCTCTGCGCGGTCTTCGCCCATGCCGGGCGCGACTGGCAAGCGGCGAGGCAGCGCTCTGCGGGTGGAAAATCTGCCCCTGAAATAAATCTATAAAATCATGGAACCATCATAGGGTTCAGGCATTGTTGTATTCGACGGGTCATCCCAAGTCCCCCAAACCCCTCGGCCCGTCTAACCTATAGCCGACCGCAAGGTCGGCTTTTTCTTTTGCGAATCAGCTTGGTGCGCCTGACAAGGCAAGGTTGCCGCTGAACAGCGCAGCTAAATCCTGTGCCGGGGGCTCGGCATCCTGGCGCAGCCGGATGGCGAACTCGGCGACGGGAACCGGCGGCAGACCAAGGTCGCGCGGTGCCTCGACGATGCCGGAATGGGCAAAGCGCGCCGTCCGCAGCGTCAGAGCAATGCCGGCATTCACCGCCGTGCGCAGCCCGGCCAGGCTGGCACTGCCGGCGGCGATGCGGTAGCGGCGGCCAACCGCATCAAGTGCTGTGATAGCCGCTTCGCGAAAGCCGCAATGCGGGTCAAGCAGTGCCAGCGGCACCTCATCCTGGCGCGAGACCAGACCCTTTTGCGAACAGAGCCAGACCATCGGCTCGCGGAGCACGCCGACCTCGTCCGGCCCCGGCGCTTGGCGCATGGCGATCGCCAGATCAAGGGTGCCGGATTGCAGCTCCTGTGCCAATTCGGCGGAGCGGCCGACGCGCAATTCGATCCTGACGCGTGGATGGCTGGCGGCGAAGGCCCTGAGCAAATCCGGCAGGCCGCTGTCGGCGAAATCCTGCGTCGTGCCGATGGCGACGCGCCCGTCGGCCCGCACGCCCTTGAGGGCCAGCCACGCCTCGCGATGCACTGCCAGAATACGTCGTGCATGGCCGACCAGATCCTCCCCCGCCGGCGTCAGGCCGCGGCCCCGCCCCTGCCGCGCCAAGAGCGGTTCACCGACGATATCCTCCAGCCGCTGCATCTGCGCCGTCACCGCCGAAGGCGAGCGACCGACGATCGATGCTGCCTGCGCCAGCGAGCCGCCGTCGACGAAGGCGAGAAAGGTTTTGAGGAGATCGGGGTCGAGCGTCTGCATAATTCATTTATACCGAAGTGTTAGCTCCAAACAATTCGATTTTTTTGGCGCTAGAGCCGTGGGCATGGTTTTTCCCAGCGGCGCAAGACGCAAGCCCCTAGGAGAACGAAATGCCGATCATCAATGTCAGCGTTACCGGCAGACCCGATGCCGCTCTGTCCGCCACCATCGCTAGGGAGGTGACCGAACTTACCGCAATGCATCTGCGCAAGGATCCGACCATCACCGCGGTCGCCATTTCCTATCTCGACCCGCAGCACTGGTTCGCCGGCGGCAGGTCGCTGGCCGAGCATGGCGTCAAGACCTTCTGGCTCGACATCAAGGTGGTCGACGGCACCAACACCAAGCTCGAGCTGGAGGCCTATCTCAAGGCGATCTTCGCCGCCTTTGGCCGCTTGCTGGGTGAGATACATGAAGAAAGCTACGCCTTCGTGCATGAAGTGCCGGCTGCCGCCTATGGCTATGGCGGCAAGACGCAGGAATTCCGCTTCATCAGCGGGAGGTTGAAAGCGGCTTGAGCAGCGCCGTCCAGTTCCACGCTCATCCCGCAAGTCATGTTGGCGACGGTGAAGCGTGACAGGCCGGCAGTCAGCCCTAGCCGAGCAGCATTGACGTTGACCCCACTTCGTCTAGGTTCTCATTGAAGCGGCCAAGAAAGAGCCGCGACGTGAGAATCTGTTGGGAGAGACGCGGCATGATCCTGACACTGGCGCTGCTTGCGGGCCTCGTCGCGGCCTGGCTGCTGATCGCCGTGGTGGAAAAATTCCGCCTCGGCCTGCGCTTCACCCAGGCGCTGCTCTACGTGCCGTTCAAGCTCGCCTACCGGGTCGCCGATGATCGTATCAAGATCGCCCGCAGAACAGCCGCCCCGGTCATTTACGTCATTTCGCACCAGTCGCGGTTCGAACCGGCGCTGATGCTGTCGCTGCTGCCGGACGATACGCTGCACATTCTCGACCAGGCCTCTGCCAGGTCGCCCTGGCTCGAACCATGGCGCGAGCTTGGCCGCACCATCGCCTTCAACGCCGAGCATATCTTCGTCAGCCGCCGGCTGGTGCGGGTGCTGAAGGGCAAGGGCCGCCTTGCCGTCTATCTGCCGGATGCGGTCGAACCTGATATCAAGACATTTCGCCTGTTTCGCGCCGTCACCCGCATCGCCATGCAGGCCGATGCCCGGATCGTGCCGATCTTCGTCGCCGGCGCGCGCACTCTGCCGGTGTCGCTGACGCCGGCGGACAAGGCGCCGCGGCGCTGGTTTCCGCGCCTGTCGATCAGCGTGCTGGAGCCGATGACCATCGCGGAGCTGGTAGCGCGAAACCCTGATCAGTCCTCGAACACCAATACGCTGTTCGACCGTTTCGCCGAAGCCCGGCTTTTCGGCAGCGATCTTAATCGCGGCCTGTTCCTCGCGGTGCGCGACGCGGCCGACCGAGTCGGCGCCTCGCATCCTATCGTCGAAGATGTGGTCAGCGGCACGTTGAATTACAGAAAGCTGTTCATCGGCGCGCGGGTGCTGGGCCGTCGCTTCGAGGCGGTGACGGCGCCGGGCGAAGCGGTTGGAGTGCTGCTGCCCAACGCCAATGGCGTCGTGCTGTCGCTCATTGGCCTGTTGTCGGCGAGCCGGGTGGCGGCGATGATCAACTACACCGCAGGCCCGGCCAGCGTCACCGCCGCCGTGCGCACGGCGGAGATCCGCACCGTGGTCTCGTCGCGAGCCTTTATCGACAAGGCCAACCTCGCTGACATCGTCGCGGCGATCGAAGAAGGCGGCGCCAACCTGCTGTGGCTGGAGGATGTGCGGGCCAGCGTAACCGTGCTGGACAAGGTCGCTGCCGCCTTGCTGTGGCGATGGCCGCTGCAGCCGCAGAATGCGGCCAAGCCGGCAGTGATCCTGTTCACCTCAGGCTCGGAAGGCACGCCGAAAGCGGTGGTGCTGTCACACAGAAATCTTCTCGCCAACGCCATGCAGGCTGAGGCCCGCATCACCATCTCGCCGGCCGACATCCTGCTAAACGTGCTGCCGGTGTTCCACTCGTTCGGGCTCACCGGCGGCACCATCCTGCCGCTGGTCACCGGAGTGAAACTATTCCTCTATCCCTCGCCGCTCCACTACAAGCTGATCCCCGAGGTCGCACGCAATGCAAGGCCGACCGTCATGTTCGGCACCGACACGTTCCTCGCCAACTATGCGCGCACCGCCAAGGACGGCGATTTTTCCAGCCTGCGCTTCATCGTGGCCGGCGCCGAGGCGGTGAAACCAGAGACGCGCCGCGTCTACCGGGAGCGCTTCCAGGCCGAGATCATCGAAGGTTTCGGGCTGACCGAGGCAGCGCCCGTCGTTGCCGTCAACACCGCCATCCACGGCCGCGACGGCACGGTCGGGCGGCTGTTGCCGGCCATGCGCATGAAGCTCGAGCCGGTCGAGGGCATTAGCGGCGCCGGACGGTTATGGCTAAAGGGACCGAACCTGATGATGGGCTACATCACATCAGATCGGCCCGGGGAATTGCAGCCGCTCGACGGCTGGCACGATACCGGCGACATCGTTTCGGTCGACCGCGAAGGCTTCATCACCATTCGCGGCCGGGCCAAGCGCTTCGCCAAGATCGCCGGCGAGATGGTGTCGCTGGGCGCGGTCGAGATGCTGGTGCAGTCGCTGTGGCCGGAAGAGCACCACGCTGTGGTGGCGGTGCCGGACAAGCGCCGCGGCGAGCGTATCGTGCTGGTCACCACTGCGGATAACGCCGACCCCGATGAATTGCGCAAATTCGGCAGACAAGCCGGTGCCGCCGATCTGATGGTGCCGAACGACATCGTCAAGGTTGAGGAAATCCCTGTGCTGGGTTCAGGCAAGACCGACTATGTGTTAACCCGCAAAGTGGCGATTGATCGGCTGGGGCTAAGCGCGGCAGCTTAGCGACTAGAGAACCACCACCGACAACAGCAGGATGAACCCGACCACTATCATCAGCAGGCCCGGCCAATTCTGCGAGAGGCCGAGGAAACCGAGCCCGCGCCGCTGAGGCTCAAGTGTCGGACCGGGCGTTGCGAGATTTGGCGTCGAGCGATCCGGCGCCGCGCGAACAGGCGCCGGATCGCTGAGCCGCCCACGCCTTAAGGCTGCGCCAGCCATGTACACAACGCCAGCGACAATGAGCAACGCACCAATGAGGACGACAGCCATTTCTCTCACTCTTTTTCAGCTCCTGCGCCTGCGCAGCAGCCTAAATAGCGAGGCGTTTCGCAAGGTGGCTCGCCTCGCCCGCTGAGACAGAACGGTCAAGAGGCCCGGCAGGTTCCCGCTAGAGCGGGATGCGTCCAAATTGAACTGGCATCCCGCTCCATCTATTTGTTTAGCTGCATTTCTGCGACGCTAAGTGATTCCACTTGGCTGCAAAATGCTCGAGGCGACCGTCGGAGGGAATTGGCGGCAGGTCTGTCAGCCGATGTCTGAAGGCGGCACCTTCTCGCCTTCGCGCTTGGCGCGCTTTGAATAGGCGCGGATGCTGAACGGCAGGAACAGCAGATAGCCGGCAACCGACGCCGTCAGCGTGTACCAGGGATAGGTCATCAACAGGAGGATATAGAGGACCACGCCGAGGATGATCGGCAACACCTTGTCGCCCGGGACTTTCAGGCTTTTTCCAGAATAGACCGGCAGCCGGCTGACCAGCAGGAAGGCGACCAGAACGGTGAAACCGGCGGCGATAAAGGCGGCAGGGCGGGATGGCTCCAGGCCAAGCCGCAGGAAGTAGAGATAAAGCGGCAGCATCACCAGCACGGCGCCCGCAGGCGCCGGAACGCCGACGAAATACTCGGTCTGCCACTGCGGGCGATCTGTTTCTTCGTCGAGCACGTTGTAGCGAGCAAGTCTCAGCCCGCAGGCGATGGTGAACAGGAGCGCGGCAATCCAGCCCGGCGAGCCGGCCTGGTCGAGCAGGAAGGCATAGAGCACCAGCGCGGGTGCGACGCCGAAATTGACGATGTCGGCCAGCGAATCCATCTGCGCGCCGAATTTGGACGTCGCCTTCAGCATCCGCGCCAGGCGGCCATCGATGCCGTCGAGGAAGGCGGCGAGCAGCACCATCACCACTGCCGGCTCGAAACGGCCTTCGAAGCCGAAGCGGATGCCGGAGAGGCCTGCGCAGATGGCGAGCACTGTGACGAGATTGGGCAGCACCATGCGCATCGGGATTTCACGGATGCGCGGACCACCGCTGCCATGCGCCTCGAATTTTTTGAACGGCGCGCCCACGGCTCAGGACACCCGCACGAGCGGCGTTGCGGCAATGCCGCCGAATTCAGCCAGTATGGTTTCACCACCAACCGCGGTCTGGCCGACGGCGACACGCGGCGTCGCGGTCGACGGCAGGAACACATCGACGCGCGAGCCGAAGCGGATCAGCCCGAAGCGCTCGCCGATGCCGATCGTGCCGCCGGTTTCGGCCCAGCAGACGATGCGCCGCGCCACCAGGCCGGCGATCTGCACCGCGGCCACCGTGCCGTTGGGGCTGTCGATGACCAGGCCGTTGCGCTCATTGTCGGCACTCGCCTTGTCAAGTGCGGCGTTGAGGAACTGGCCCGGCCGATGCTCGATCCTTGTGATGCGGCCGCGCACCGGAGCCCGGTTCACGTGGCAGGAGAAGACGTCCATGAACACCGAGATGCGGGTCATCTCGCCGCCGCCGAGGCCAAGTTCGCGCGGCGGCACTGCCGGACCGACCGCCGTGATGATGCCGTCGGCCGGGCTCACCACCAGCCGGTCATCGACAGGCGTGACGCGCTCGGGATCGCGGAAGAAATAGACGCACCAGGCCGTCAGGATCAGGCAGACCCAGAACAGGATCGAAGAGAAATAGCCGAGGAAAAGCGTTACCGCTGCGAAGGCGGCGATAAATGGATAGCCTTCGCGATGGATCGGAACGAACGTTTTCTTGATCGTATCGACGAGGTCCATGGGATAGGAACAGCCCTAGTTTCAGGTCCGGCCTCAATAGCGGAAACACCCTGTGGCCGCAACGCAACAATGGGGAAAGGCGGTTCGGCGGCGGTTGCCTCGGGCGCGTGTCCGGTTCACGCATATTGGAACCGATCCGGCCTTTGCGAAAAAACCGTCGCAGTTGTCGGGGCGCGGCAGCCTCGCCCGTCCTTGGTGAGAGGCGCTTTATATCGGCCGAGTGGGGCGCCTACGGAACGAAACCTGGGAAGCCCGCAATGCTGTCGCAGAAATCAGCAACCAAAGAAGCAAATGTCGTGATGAACGGCTTGGCGTTCGGCGAGTCGCCGCGTTGGCATGACGGCAGGCTTTGGTTCTGCAACTGGGGAACCGGCCAGATCATCGCCGTCGATGCCGACGGCAACAGTGAGATCATGCTCACCGTGCCGGCCACCCTGCCCTATTCTATCGACTGGCTGCCGGACGGTCGCCTGGTCGTCGTCTGCGGGCGTGAGGGACTGGTGCTGCGGCAAGAAGCAGACGGGACGCTGGTCACCCACGCCGATCTGCGACACCTTTCAGAGAACCCTTGGAACGAGATCGTCGTCGACGGGCGCGGCAACATCTACGTCAATGGCGGTGGGTCAGCGCCGGCTCCCGGCCAGCATTTCGGCCCCGGCACCATCGTGCTGATTGCACCGGATGGGTCCGTACGGCAGGTGGCGGACAAGATCGCGTTCGCCAATGGGATGGCTGTGACGCCTGACAACAAGACGTTGATCGTCGCCGAGTCCCACGCCAACAGGCTGACCGCCTTCGACATCGCCGCCGATGGCAGCCTCGCCAACCGGCGGCGATGGGCCGACCTCGGCAACGGCTTTCCCGACGGCATCTGCCTCGATGCAGAGGGCGCGGTCTGGTACGCCGACGTGCCCAACCGGCACTGCGTGCGGGTGCGCGAAGGCGGCGCAATGCTCGAGAGCGTCGATGCCGATCGCGGCTGCTTTGCCTGCATGCTCGGCGGCGCCGACGGCAAGACGCTGTTCATCGTCGCCGCCGAATGGCGCGGCTTCGAACACATGATCAGCGATGCCCGCACCGGCCAGGTGCTCAGCATCGAGGCTCCCGCACCAGGCGCCGGCTGGCCGTAGGAGACTACGACACCTCCGAGGGGCGGCGGCGGACGACAACGCCGAACTCGTCGCGTTCGCGAGCAATGCGCAGCCGCTCCTCGGCCTCGGTTGCCTCGCGCTGGCGGTCCCACATCGAGGCGTAGAGGCCGGCCTTGCGCATCAAGGCGGCATGCGTGCCGCGCTCGGCGATCTGGCCGTCCTGCAGCACGATGATCTCGTCGGCCGAAATCACCGTCGACAGCCGGTGGGCGATGACGATGGTGGTGCGGCCTTGGCTGACGAGATCGAGCGCTGCCTGGATCTCCTGTTCGGTATGGCTGTCCAGCGCCGAGGTCGCCTCGTCGAGCATCAGGATCGGCGGCGCTTTCAAAATGGTGCGGGCGATCGCCACGCGCTGCTTCTCGCCCCCGGACAGTTTCAGCCCGCGCTCACCGACCATCGAACGGTAGCCGTCGGGCAGACGTTCGATGAACGGCCCGATCTGAGCGAGTTCAGCCGCCTTGCGCACGTCCTCCTCGCTGGCATCGACGCGGCCGTAGCGGATGTTGTAGGCGATGGTGTCGTTGAACAGCACGGTGTCCTGCGGCACCATGCCGATCGCCGCGCGCAGGCTCTCCTGCTTCACGTCGCGAATGTCCTGGCCGTCGATCAGGATATTGCCGCCCTGGATGTCGTAAAAGCGGAACAGGAGCCGCGAAATCGTCGACTTGCCGGCGCCCGACGGCCCGACAATGGCAACCGTCTTGCCGGCCGGCACCTCGAAGCTGATGCCTTTCAAGATCTTGCGGTTGGGATCGTAGGAAAAGTGCACGTCGCGGAACTCGACCTTGCCGGCGCCGACGACCAGGGGCTTGGCGCCCGGCTTGTCGACGATCTCCTGCGGCACATCGAGCAGATCGAACATCTGCTCGATGTCGGTCAGGCCCTGGCGGATTTCGCGATAGATGAAGCCGATGAAGTTGAGTGGCACCGAAAGCTGGATTAGCATGGCATTGATGAAGACGAAGTCGCCAACCGTCTGCGTACCAGCCTGCACCTCCAGCGCCGAAAGGCACATGACGATAACCGTGCCGAGGCCGAAGATGACGCCCTGGCCGAAGTTCAGCCAGCCGAGCGAGGTCCATATCCTGGTGGCGGCGGCCTCGTAGCGCGCCATCGAACGGTCGAAGCGCTCGGCTTCCATGCTCTCGTTGTTGAAATATTTGACCGTCTCGAAATTGAGCAGCGAGTCGATCGCCTTAGTGCTGGCGTCGGTGTCGCTGTCGTTCATGTCGCGGCGAATGACGATGCGCCAGTCGCTCGCCCTGATGGTGAACCAGATGTAGAGCCAGACCGTCACCGCCACCACAGCCACGTATTTCCAGCCATAGGTGACGGCGAAGATGCCGGCTGTCAGCGCGAATTCGAGGATAGTCGGCAAGGTGTTGAGCACGGTGAAGCGGACGATCGTCTCGATCCCCTTGGTGCCGCGCTCGATGATGCGCGACAGGCCGCCGGTGCGGCGCTCGAGATGGAAGCGCAGTGACAGTTGATGCATGTGGATGAAGGTGCGGAAGGCGAGTTGGCGCACTGCATATTGTCCGACGCGGGCAAACAGCGCGTCGCGCAGCTGGTTGAAACCGAGCTGCACCAGCCGCACGACATTGTAGGCGATGACCAGCATGACTGGCGCCAGAAGGAAGGCCGGCAACGGCGGCACCGACTTGGCGTCGCCAGCCAGCGCATCGGTCGCCCATTTGAAGAAATAGGGGCCGGCAACCAATGTCAGCTTAGCGACGACCAGAAGCACGGTCGCCCATACAACCCGCGCCCGGAGGTCGGCGCGATCGGCCGGCCACATATAGGGCCAAAGGTTGCGCAATGTCTTGAAGGTCGAACCGGACTCAGCGGAAACGGTTTTTTCGGCCATTTTTATTGCCTTTTTCTTATGCTTATTGCTTGACCATGATCTTTTCCGAAACCGGCTTCCAGTTTCGAGGTTATGGTCTAGCGGCCAGAGCAGCAGGAATTGACGAGCGCGGCCAGTGATGCGGAAACATCGGCAAGTGCATCGCCGTCGACTTCATAGCGCGAGCGCTGCCGGTCCGGCTCGTAGCGGACGAGCCCGGCGTCGACCAATATCCTCAGATGCTGCGAAACCGTGGACTGCGCCAGGTCGAGATGGTCGACGACCTCCCGGCAGCAGCAGGAGCGGCTGGCCGACAGATGCCTGAGGATCTCGATCCGCGCCGGATGCGAAAGCGCGGCGAACTTCGCGGCGACGGACTGGCTGTCGGCGAAGCCGCAGGTCTTCTCGGTCAAGGGAGCGTTCATCGTTTATCGGCGATAGACGATGAACGAACTTTCCGCAAGAGGCCGGAAAGAAGAACAGGATTCTAATCAGCCTTCGTCGGGGCCGTCGTCATCTGGTCGCCCATCGCCTTGAGGTTGGCGGCTTCGCCTTCCTGCGATTTTTCCGGGACCTTGAACACCTGCCCCGGCCAGATGCGGTCTGGATTCCTGATCTGATCCTGATTGGCGAGGTAGATGGTCGAGTAGCGCACCCCTTGGCCATAGACGCGCCGCGAGATCTGCCACAGCGTATCGTGGCGGCGGATAATGACGGCGCCATCGGCATGCTCCAGCTGGGGCGCCACTGTCTCGGGAATTTCAGCCGATGCGGCGGGTGAAGCAGACGCGGTCGCGTCAGCCGCCACGGGCGGCGTGGCAGGCTTCTGCTCGGCGGGCGCCACGGCGGCGATCGACTCGCCCGGCTCGCGCTCGAACGGCACGGCGGCACGGGCAACCACCTTGACCCCGTCCGCATCGAGTGCGTCGACATGGATGGTGTAGGTGCCGACCGGAATGTTGCGCGTCGCCTCGACCAGGAAGTGGCCGTCGGGCGAAGTTTTCGCATCGCCGAGCAAGATATCGTTGGCATAGGCGCGCACCTTGCGCCCTGGATCGGCGAGCCCGGCGACGAAGATCTTGTTGCCGTCGATCTCGATCGCTTCGATGATGATCTTTGACCCTGCAACTGGTGTTGCAGGTGCGGCCGGCACGTCCGGGGCCGGCGCGGGGGCAGCTTCGGCAGTGGCCGGCGCCGAAGCAGCCAGTGCGGCTGGGGCCGATGCTGCGGCGGCGGGGTCCTCGGCAGCCGGAGCGGCCGTCTTGTCGCCGGCAGGCGGCGTTTCAGGCTCGGGCGCAGGAACGGTGAGCAATTCGGAGGCCTTGCCCGGCTCCTCGATCATCGCCAGCACCTGGCCAGCAGGGCTCTGGGGAATCGAGACGACGGCTGTCTGCGCCGAGGAGGTCATGACACTGCCGGTCAATGAACGCAGCGCGATCGTGTAATCACCGGGTTTCAGCGGATTGTCGAGAACGATGGCAAAAGCGCCATCGGCACCGGCGACCGTTGAGCCGAGAACTGTCGAACCGTTGAGAATCTCCACCTTGGCGTTGGGTGCGGCATTGCCGGCGACGACGATAGAGCCCTTGACTTCGACCCGAACGATATCGAAGGTCGGCGCGATCGAATCCGCCTTGCCCGGCGCTGCCGGTGCCATCGCACCTGTGTCCGGCGCGGGCGAAACCGATCCATCGGTCCCCGGCTCGGCCGGCTTCTCCACCGGCGGCGTCAGCGATGCCACTTCCGTCGGCTGCGCGCGATTGAGATACGGGTCGAGCGCGCCCGACACATAGGCGGTTCCCGCCGCGGCGAGGGAGCCGCCGACGGCGAACAAAAGCGCCTTTACTGGATTAATGGTCATATTTCCCTGCCCTTAGCCACCTAATGCCGGTCTAGCCTGTTTTGCCCAAACCGACAAGAAAAAGGGGCCGACAAGGATAAAGGGGGCCGACAAGAAAAACCCCGCCCGGGCTTGACCGCGAATAAAGACCCAATCACCAATCATCTCATGAACACGATTCGATCCATCTGCGTCTATTGCGGCTCGTCTCCAGGCCGCGATGAAACCTATGCCAAGGCCGGACACCTGCTTGGGCGTTCGATCGCCAAGTCCGGCCTGCGTCTGATCTATGGCGGCGGCACCAGAGGCATCATGGGAGCCGTTGCCGAAGGGGCGTTGCGGGCTGGCGGCAAGGTGACGGGGATCATTCCGCGCTTCCTGATCAACAGGGAGGCCACCGAAACCGCGCTTAACCGGCTCGACGAGCTCGTGATCACCGACAACATGCACGAACGCAAACATACGATGTTCGAGAAATCCGACGCCTTTGTGGCGCTGCCGGGCGGCATCGGCACGGTCGAGGAAATCATCGAGATCATGACCTGGGGCCAGCTCGGCCATCATCGCAAACCGATCGTCTTCGGCAACGTTGGGGGATTCTGGGACCCGATGCTGGCGCTGCTCGACCATATGATGGCCGAGGGCTTCATCCACACAGCGCAGCGGGTCAAGCCGCTGGTGGTCGACGATCCGGAAGCGATCGTCGCCGCCATTATGGTCGCGGGATCCTCGGTCGATGCGCCGACCGAAGGTGTGCAGTCGGTAATCGACAAGCTTTAGGGCAGCAGGGGAGTAAGGCAGGGCGGTATGTAGTGCATGCCGGCTAATGAGGCGCTATCCTACTGCCCTACTGCCCTACTGCCCTACTGCCCTACTGCCCTACTGCCCTACTGCCCTACTGCCCTACTGCCCTACTGACCCGCCAGATGACATTGCCGACATCGTCGGCGGCGAGCAGTGCGCCGGTCCGATCGATGGCAACGCCGACCGGACGGCCCATCGCCTTGCCATCTCGCCCGACGAAGCCAGCGAGCACATCTTTTGGCGGACCGCTCGGTCTACCACCGCGGAACGGCACGAAAATCACCTTATAACCGCTGAGCACGCTTCTGTTCCACGAACCGTGCTGGCCGACGAAGGCGCCGTTGCGGTAGGCTGGGCCGAGCGACGCGCCTTTGGAGAAGGTCAGTCCCAGCGAGGCGGTATGGGAACCCAGCGCATAGTCGGGCTTGACTGCCCTCGCCACGAGGTCGGGGCGCTGCGGCTTGACGCGGTCGTCGATGTTCTGCCCGAAATAGCTGTAGGGCCAGCCGTAAAAAGCGCCGTCACGAACCGAGGTCATATAATCCGGGACGAGATCGTCGCCGATCTCGTCACGCTCGTTCACGGCGACCCAAAGCACGCCAGTTTCAGGGTTCCAGGATAGCCCGTTCGGGTTGCGCAGCCCTGACGCGAAGACCCGGGTGCGGCGGCTCGACCGGTCCACTTCAAGGACCGCGGCGCGGTTCTTCTCTGCGGCCATGCCGTTTTCTCCAACGTTGCTGTTGGAGCCGACGGTGACATAGAGCTTGCGTCCATCCGGGCTTGCGATCACGTCCTTGGTCCAATGATGGTTGAGATCCCCGGCCGGCAAGTCGGTGATCTTTTCCGGCGGCGTGGTGACTCGGGTCTGGCCGTTGGAGTAGGCGAAAGCGACGAGCGCGTCGGTATTCGCGACGTAGAGCTTGCCTTTGGACAGCGTCATACCGAAGGGTGAATTGAGGCCTTCCGCGAACGTCCGGCGCACATCCGCAATGCCGTCGCTATTGGTGTCGCGCAGGAGTGTGATGCGGTTGGCGCTTTTGGTCGCAGCGCCGGCGCGCTTCATAGCCAGGTCCATGAAGACCTTTCTAAGGCTGAAGCCTTCGTCATGCTTGGCAGGAGCATTGGTTTCGGCGACCAATACGTCGCCGTTCGGAAGCACGTGCAGCCAGCGCGGATGGTCGAGGCCGGTGGCAAAGGCGTTCACCATCAGCCCCTTCGCTGGGGTCGGCATCCCACCTTTCTGCCAGCCTGTCGCCTCAGCGATGTTGACGGTCGGTATCAGCGTCGGTCTTGGTTTCGGCAAAGTCGGGTTGGGGCCATAGCCGATTATTGGCCTCGTTTTCTGCGCCGGAACGCCAGCGCAGCTCGCCATCAGGATTCCCAATACCGCTATGAGTACGCTTCGTGGGAAGCCGGCATGCATCGGACGTCCTCCGCATGGATTGCGTCGTGCTCTTTACGCAAACGCGAGTCAACGACGTATTATTCCAAACTGCTCCAAACAACGGCGTTGGTGGGCCGCCTCGGATGACCGTCAAAACCCGTCACACGAAACCGGTTCGCCCGTGCTAGTAATCACAGTCTGGTCGCCGCCGCACGGCGGCGTTTCCGAGAGACTGGCGACGCGACCATGAACATCACCCTCAACCCGGAAGGCAGCAATCTGTCGCCTTATCTGCCAGACGAGCACGGGCTGTTCTTCGTCTATCACTTCACCGCCGAAGGCGCGAGAACCAAAGTCCCGGCCGCCACACACTGGATATGGCGCAGCTACCAGCTTTCCGACATGCGCGCCCGCCACGAAATCGCCACCGAGCCGGCTTTGCCGCCGCCGGTGCGCGATGCCTTCCTGTCGGCCGGCCATGGCTGCCATATCGACCTCGAGGGCGACTGGCTCTACGGCGATCTGCCGGACCTGCGCCATGACTATTCGGCGGAGGCGCGCGGGCTTGGCCATTTCCGCTTCGCCTTCAACGACACGATGCTGATCGGCGGCCGCAAGCAACCGCTGCAATCGGTCGACAAAATCCGCAAGGCGATAGAAAACGGATCGCGAAAGTTCCGCTCTCCGGCCGAACTGATCGAGGCTGTCATGGGCCAGTCGCTCGACGGCATGACGACGGAACTCGCTGGGCTTGGCGACACGCTCGATGGCATCGAGGACCGCATCGTCTGCGACTCATGGCACAATGAGCGGCAGGCGCTGGTCGATGCGCGCCGGCAACTGGTGGTGATCCATCGGCAGATGGCGACGCTGACCAGCCTGTTCCGCCATCTCGACCATTCGCATCGCAACGATTTGCCGGAGGCGATCAACGACATGGCGGCGCGGCTTTCGCACCGCGCCCATACATTGCATTACGACGGCGAGCAATTGCAGGCGCGCGCCCGGCTCTTGCAGGACGAGCTGATGGCCAAGCTGACGACGCAGTCGAACCAGTTGCTCTACATGCTGTCAGTGATGACCGCGGTGCTGTTGCCGATGACGATCATCTCAGGCCTGTTCGGCATGAATGTCGGCGGGCTGCCGCTGGTCGATACGCCGATCGGCTTTTGGGTGGCGTCGGCGATATCGCTGGTTGTCGCGGCGGTTGTCTACCTGTTCGTCAGGCGGCCGGGGGGCGGGATGTAGCGGCAATCGTTACGCGGTTGCGCGAAGATCCTTGATGACAGTGCCGGCGGCGCGCATCTCCGCTTCGTGGGCTGGCTCGCGCCACGTCTCTGCAAGGGCTGCCGCGTACCATTCGCGCATCGCCGGCAGAGCCAGCAATCGCGTCGGATAGGTGGCGGCTGCGCCCTCGAAGGATAGTCCATAGGACTGAACCCTAAACGCCACCGGGGCAAAGAAGGCGTCGACGGCGGTGAAGTGGTCGCCGGCCAGGAATGGCCCACCGAAGCTGGCAAGGCCGTCGTTCCAGAGGTCACCGAGGCGGAAGAGGTCGTGTTTCAGCGCATCGGACATCGGCGCCGGCGCGACGCGGACACCGCAATTCATCGGACAGGAGCCGCGCAAGGCGGTGAAGCTCGAATGCATTTCGGCCGCTGCCGACCGCGCCCAGGCTCGCGCCTTCGCGTCGGCAGGCCAGATGCCAGCGTGGCGCTCGGCCAGATATTCGGTGACGGCGAGCGAATCCCACACCGCCCAGCCATCGTCGATCAGGCACGGTACCCGACCGCTGGGCGAGAACGGCCGGTAGAGGCTCCAACTCGATCCGGTCGGGAACGGCGTAAGCCGCTCCTCGAACGGAATGCCCAGCTCTCGCATCAGCACCCATGGCCGCAGCGACCATGAGGAATAGTTCTTGTTGGCGATATGCAGGACATACATCGGAAACCCCTCGCCTTTACCGCGCTGCCGTTGCGGCAGGCCGGATCTCCCGGCCACGGAACATCGACCACGAATACATCGCCAGCGCCGTCCAGATCAGGCCGAAGGCGATGGCCGGGGTGCTGCCGAAAGGTTCGCCGAAAATCAGCACGGCGATCAGGAACACAATGGTCGGCGCGATATACTGCATGATGCCGATGGTGGAGAGACGCAACAGCTTGGCCCCGAAGGCAAACAGCAGCAGCGGTATAGCAGTGACCGGGCCGCAGCCGATCAGCAGTGAGGTGTCGCTCAGGGAGCTGGAGACGAAATGGTCCTGCCCTGTGACGATGAGGAAGATGATGTAACCGAGCGCCGGCACCGACAGCAACAGCACCTCAAGCAAAAAGCCCTGGCTGGGACCAATTGGCAGCGTCTTGCGGAAGAAGGCATAGGCGGCAAAGGAAACCGCCAGCACCAGCGACACCCAGGGCAGCTTGCCGGCGTCGATCGTCAGCACCGCGACCGCGATGGCCGCCAGCACCACCGCCGCGATCTGCAGCCGGTCGAGCCGTTCGCCGAGCAGCAGCGCGCCGACAACGACGCTGACAAGCGGGTTGATATAGTAGCCAAGCGCGGTTTCGATGGTACGGTCGACCGCAATCGCCCAGACATAGATGCCCCAATTGACTGAAATCAGCGCCGCCGTCAGCGCCGCCATAGAAATGACGCGCGGCGAACGCAACGCTGCTTTGAAATCCGCCGTGCGGCCGGCCCAGATCAAAACGGCCGCCGCGATCGGCACCGACCAGACGATGCGGTGCGCGATGACTTCGACCAGCGGCAGATGTGCTACCGCCTTCATGTAGAAGGGCAGCAGCCCCCACAGGAGATAGGCGCCCAGCGCCAGCAGGAAGCCACGCCGGGCCTTTGAGTCTGCTTCGAGCTGAATTGCTTGCGTGGCCATGGCCCAACGCTATGCGCCAGCCGCCGTGCCAAGACCATCGCAAAGTTCTGATGGATCAATGGACTTTCGCTGATGGTTCAATCCTACTCCGCCGCAACCAGCCCGGCCATCTCGCGGTTCTTCATCAGCTTGTAGACGATCGAATCCATCAGCGCCTGGAACGAGGCGTCGATGATGTTTTCTGAGACGCCGACCGTCCACCAGCGGGCGCCGGTTGCATCATGTGATTCGATCAGCACGCGAGTGATAGCCTCGGTGCCGCCATTGAGAATACGCACCTTGAAGTCGGCAAGCTCGAGGTCGGCGATCTCGTTCTGGAATTTTCCGAGATCTTTGCGCAGCGCGATGTCGAGCGCATTGACCGGGCCATGTCCTTCCGCCACCGACATCTTCTCCTCGCCGTCGACCAGCACCTTGACGATTGCCTCCGAGACCGTCTTCAGCTGGCCGTTGGCGTCGAAGCGGCGCTCGACCATGCAGCGGAACGAGGTGACGCTGAAGAATTCCGGCAGGCCGTGCAGCATCTTGCGCGCCAGCAGCTCGAAGCTGGCATCGGCACCCTCATAGGCATAGCCCTCGGCCTCGCGCTCCTTGACCACTGATATCAGCGCATCGAGCCGGTGGTCGTCCTTCGGCATGTCGATGCCGCGACTTTTCAACTCGGCGAGGAAATTGGCTTTGCCGCCCTGGTCCGAGACCATGACGCGGCGGCGGTTGCCGAGCGCTTCCGGTGGCACATGCTCGTAGGTAGCGGGCTCCTTGGCCAGCGCCGAGGCATGGATGCCAGCCTTGGTGGCGAAGGCAGAAGCGCCGACATAGGGCGCCTGCGCTTCCGGCGCGCGGTTCAGCAATTCGTCAAAGGCGCGGGACAGGCGCGATATGCCGGCCAATGCTTCGGCCGAGATGCCTGTCTCGAAGCGATTGGAAAAGGCCGGCTTCAACGCCAGAGTCGGCACGATCGAGATCAGATTGGCGTTGCCGCAGCGCTCGCCGATGCCGTTCAGCGTGCCCTGGATCTGGCGCAGGCCGGCCTCGACGGCGGCCAGCGAATTCGCCACCGCCTGACCGGTGTCGTCATGGGCATGGATGCCTAGATGGTCTCCGGGAATGCCTGAGGCGATGACCTTCTCGACGATAGCGCGCACTTCCGACGGCTGCGTGCCGCCATTGGTGTCGCACAGCACCACCCAGCGCGCGCCGGCGTCGTAAGCGGTCCTGGCGCAGGCCAGCGCATAATCGGGATTGGCCTTGAAGCCGTCGAAGAAATGCTCGCAGTCGACCAGTGCTTCCTTCCCGGCGGCAACCGCCGCCTCGACCGAGGCTTTGATCGCTGCGAGGTTTTCCTCGTTGGTGCAGCCCAGCGCGACGCGGACATGGTAGTCCCAGCTCTTGGCGACAAAGCAGATGGCGTCCGACTTCGACTGGACCAGCGCGGCAAGGCCTGGATCGTTCGAAGCCGACACCCCTGCCCGCTTGGTCATGCCGAAGGCGACGAATTTGGCACTGGCCGTGCGGTGCTCGGCGAAGAAAGCGGTGTCGGTCGGGTTGGCGCCGGGATAGCCGCCCTCGACGTAGTCGACGCCGAACTCGTCGAGCAGCCCGGCGATGGCGATCTTGTCCTCGACGGAAAAGTCGATGCCGGGGGTCTGTTGGCCATCACGCAGTGTCGTGTCGAAGAGATAGAGGCGTTCGCGGCTCATGATCATTTCCCCGCAAACCGATCCGTCGCCCGGATAAGCCGGTCGAGAATGCCCGGCTCCGAATAGGCATGGCCGGCGCCCTCGATCAGGTGGAAATCCGCTTTCGGCCACGCCTTGTGCAGCGCCCAGGCATAGCGCGCCGGGCACGGCATGTCGTAGCGGCCATGGACGATGGTGCCGGGGATGTCCTTCAACTTGAAGGCGTCGCGCAGCAGCTGCCCTTCCTCCAGCCAGCCGGCATGGACGAAATAATGGTTCTCTATGCGGGCGAAGGCGACCGCGTAGTCGTCTTCGCCAAACGGGCCGCTGGTTTCCGGATCGGGCAACAGCGTGATCGTCTCGCCTTCCCACAGGCTCCAGGCGCGGGCGGCCTCGACCTGTGCGTTGCGGTCGGTGCCGACCAGCCGCTTGCGATAGGCGGCCATCATGTCGCCGCGCTCAGCGTCGGGGATCGGCGCCAGGAAGCGCTCCCATTTCTCGGGGAACATTTCCGAGACGCCGAACTGGTAATACCATTCGAGCTCCGCGCGCGTCAGCGTGTAGATGCCGCGCACGACCAGTTCGCTGACCCGCTCGGGGTGCGTCTCGGCATAGGCCAGCGCCAAGGTCGAGCCCCACGAGCCGCCGAACACCAGCCATTTGTCGAAGCCGCACATGTCGCGCAGGCGCTCGATGTCGGCGACCAGATGCCAGGTGGTGTTGGCCTCGAGCGAGGCGTTGGGCGTCGACTTCCCACAGCCGCGCTGGTCGAACAGGATGACATCGTAAAGCTTCGGATCGAACAGCCGCCGGTGCTTCGGGGAAATCGTGCCGCCCGGTCCGCCATGCAGGAATACGGCCGGCTTGGCACCCCTGGTGCCGGAACGCTCCCAGTAGACCTGATGGCCGTCGCCGACATCCAGCATGCCGGACTCGTAGGCCTCTATCTCGGGATAGAGGGTGCGCAGTTCACTGCTCATAATTTCAGGCCCTGCTGCGGCCAATTGGCCGTCTCGTGATCCGGATGCTGGAAGGAGATGATCGATTCCTGCCGGGTGTAGTAGTCGGGATCGTCATGGATCGGCGCGTCGAAGATCTTCTCCACCCAGGGCAGCCGGGCGGCGTAGTTGATCTGGATCTGCGGTGCGAGGTCGGAGCGATCGTCAAAAGCGCCGATGGCGATTTCGAGCCCGCCGGGCTGCCGATAGGTCAGTGGCGTGCCGCAGCGGGCGCAGAAGCCGCGATCGATGTTGACCGACGACTGGAAATAGCTCGGCTCCTCGCGCACCCATTCGACGCCGTCCTTCGGCACCGTCACCAGCGCGCCGAAGAAGGAACCGAACTGTTTCTGGCACATACGGCAATGGCAGATGGACGGGCGTCCAAGCGCCCCACGAATGCGAAAACGTACGGCGCCGCACTGGCAGCCGCCGGTTCGAACGGTTTCAGTCATGATCTTTCCTCCGGCGGCCATTGTTCGGTGTCGTGGTCGGGGTGCTGGTAAGAGACGAGATCGGCAAGATAGGAGGACGACGAAATATCGGCCATCGTGTCCTCGCCGGGCAGTTCGTGGATGTGATCGACATAGGCGAGTTTTGCTTCGATGCCCCACTGGATGGTCGGCGCGATGTCCTCCGGATCGTCGAAGGCGGCGATGGCGAGGGCGATGCCATCGGGCGCCTCGAAGGTCAGCGGCGTGCCGCAATCGGCGCAAAAACCACGCCAAGCGGCGTTGGAGGAGCGGAAGCGTTTGGGCTCGCCGCGCGTCCAGTCGAGTTTTGCGCCATGCACGGACACCAGCGGCAGGTAGAAATTGCCGCTTGCCTTCTGGCACATGCGGCAGTGGCAGACGGAGGCGTCACCCAGCGCGCCTTCGACACGGAAGCGCACGGCGCCGCACTGGCAACCGCCTGTGTAGACTGGTCTGTTGTCTAGGCTCATTGCTTCACTCCGCGGCATGGCACACGGCTTCAACATTGTTGCCGTCGGGGTCGAAGACAAAGGCACCATAGTAGTTCGCATGATAGTGCGGACGCAGGCCCGGCCCGCCATTGTCCTTGCCGCCGGCGGCGACGGCGGCTGCGTGGAAGGCATCGACCTCAGCGCGGCTGCGCGCGGTGAAGGCGACGTGCTGACGGTCCTTCGGCTTGTCCTTGCCGGCATGCAGCCAGAACACCGGCCGGTCGCGACCATAGCCGCCGACCTTGGCGCCGCCGGTGTATTCCTGCGGCACCATGTAGAGCAGCGAGGCACCGAGCGGCGCCATCGCCCTGTCGTAAAAAGCTTTCGACACGTCGAAATCGGAAACGGTGATGCCAAGATGGTCGATCATGGAACTACCTCCCTTGCTGGTTCGCCGGCCGGCATTTCGGCAGCGGCCAAGCCGGCCTCGATCACTATGTGCTGGCAGACATTGTCGATATCGCGGATGACGTCGTCGTTCCAGAAACGCAGGATGGTCCAGCCGTCCTGTTCCAGACGCTTTGTTCTCGCTTCATCACTTGCAGATGCATTCGCGTCGGCGTGCTGCGAGCCGTCGACTTCGACGATGAGTTTCCTCTTCGGGCAAGCGAAGTCGACGATGTAACCGGCGATCGGAAATTGTCTCCGGAACCCAAACCCCATCAGCCGATGTGCGCGAAGCTCGTTCCAGAGCTTCAATTCGGCATCGGTCAAGGCTTTGCGCATCGACTTGGCATTTGCGCGACTTCGTGGTGGCAATGACGTGTGAGGCATCGTCAGTGCCTCCCGCAAGATTTCGGGACAATTGAGGTTGCCGCTCTACGGCGCCCCCCTCTGTCCTGCCGGACATCTCCCCCACTTGGGGGGAGATCGGCCGTCATCACTGGTTTCGCCAATCGCCAACGTCGAAAGAGAGGCGCCGGCGGCGAAACAGCCAATCTCCCCCCTTGTGGCAGGGGAATCGCGTTTGAGTAGATGGGAAATTGCTTGCCAATTGGCGGGTTGTGGAT